>NZ_DOPT01000064.1:0-13997 GCF_003512625.1 Herpetosiphon sp.
ACCAGCCAAGCCCAAACCAATCAGCAACAACCACCAAGCATCACCCAAGATCAAGCGCAACCAAACTTCGCTAGCTGGTCGCCAAATCGCTCGTCGCGCCAGCAAATCGTCGCTATGCTCTAAGCCCCAACTATGCCAAAATTCGCGTCCAACCTTGGCAAAAAACCAATCAGGGTTCTGGGTTATCGCCGCGATTCCTTGTTGTGAGGCCAATTGGCTGCGCTCAATCCGCGCATCGCCCATTGCATATAACTCAGCTTTAACCAGATCGCGGCCACGTGGATCGTTATCCAGCCAGAGATTTTCCTGACCAGTCGTATCAATCAGAATAAAGCCATCATAGGTCAGGGCGTTGCGAATTGTCCATGGAGCAAGCGTCAGCAGCGTTGCGGCCAGCAAACCGAGCATCTGCCGCCAGCGCCGTGGATTATCGCTACGCCAAAGTAACAATAAGGCTAATGGCAACAACGGCAAGGCCACCGAGCGAATTAAACTAACCAGCGCAATCGCCACGCCAGCGGCAATACTCCAACGCAATTGTGGGCGGCGCAAGGCCAACATCAACAAACCAAACACCAGCATCAAGCCTGCCAAGGTGACAGTTTCGCTGAGCAATTCGGTGGCATTCAAGGCCAAGGTAAATGAACCAGCAGTCAAGCCAGCGGCGATCAAAGCCAAATCGTTGCGGCGTAGCAACAGCCGTGCCCACCACCAAACCAAGGGAATCGTGGCGGTGCTGATCAGCGCATTAATCAGCCGCAAGCCCTGCAAATCTCCATCGACCAGCCAAACCAGCGCGGCTAAGCCCAAGGGAAACAACGGTGGCCGCATAAATTGCAAATCGTAGTATTCTTTGCCTTGGGCCAAGGCAATTGCCAAATCCAAATATTCGCGCTCATCGCCGCCCAGTGGCCGAAATTCATGCCAATGCCACGCAGCGAGTCGCAGCCCCAAGCCCAAACCCATCAGGCCAAAAAGAATCGCAAAGCTGAGCCAAGAACGCTGCAAACGCATAATCATTCCATCAATAGCAATGCACCAGAACAATGCATCAGGCGGTATTATACCGAGGGTCGGCAATTAATTGATAGCACACAAGGAACAATATGGCTTGGATTCCCCAACGTTCACAAGCAGTTGAGTTGCTCGACACATTAACCGAGCATCCTGAATTGACGGCTAACTTGGCCGAAATGGCTTGGCTTTATCGTTTGAGCGGCGGTTATCGCTTAGGTTGGCGCTTGTTGCAGCCATTCTTGCAAAACCACACGAGTTTGCTCGATCTTGGGGCGGGCAATGGACAAATTGGGCGTTGGCTCCAAGCAGCGAGCCAGCAGCAAAGCCAATTATTACAAACGTTCAGCCTTGATCTTAATCGCACAATTGTTGCTAGCAATCAGCAAGCCTTGATTGGTGCAGGCCAAGCGTTGCCATTCGCCAATCAAAGCATCGACATTGTTTTTTGTGCTCAAATGCTGCATCATTGCAGCAGCGATCAAGTGATTGGCCTGTTGCGTGAAGCACAACGGGTGGCTCGCCGTGGCATTGTAATTGTTGATCTTCAGCGCAGTTGGTTGGGCTATTGGGGTGCGCGGTTGGTTGGATTAGGCCCGCTGACCAGCCTTGGCAAGCATGATGGCCCGCTATCAGTGCTACGCGCCTGGCGCAGCAGCGAAATTCAATCAATGCTGCAAGCAGCAGGCATTCAACGCTATCACATCAAACAAACTAGTTTATATTGGGGTTTAGCGATTGAGCCAACTGCTCAAGCCAAAGCCTAGCAATCCAACCAGTGCTCCGCTCCACAGCCATGCCCCAACTTGGGCCTGCGAATAGCGCCGTAACCAAGAGGTCAAGCCGAGCAGCAGCAACCACAAACCCAATAACAAAGCGCCAAACCCCCAAATTGAGCCAAGCCAAGCCAACTTAAATTGGGCTTGCAACAGCCAAGCCAGCAGTGCCAAATGGCCCAAACGGCGTGCCCCCAAGGCCCAAGCCAACGCCCCTTGGGTTGGTGCAGTTTCCCAAGCACCAAGTTGGAGATAAGGCAACAAGCCAGCCAACCAGAGTGCTAATGCCAGCCAACCAAGCCAACCCTCGCCCAAAATCAACAGATCATTGGGCAATAACCCACCATGCAAACTGGCAATGATCCAGCCAACCAAGCCCAGCAGCGGCCAGCCAGTAATCAAACCAACCAACCAACGCGCCGCCCGTAAGCCAGCCAAGGCTCCATTACGCCAATCTTGGCCAATCGCCCAGAGCAACGGCGCATCGAGCAACAACCAATAACTCAACAGATCAAGCGTCGCCCGCAGTTCGCTCGATTCAGCAAAGGGCCAGAGGCTCAGCGCCAACAATGGCAATGGCACGAGCAACCAATCAAACGGATGCTCGGTTCCAACCGGATTTTGGCGCGGGCTCAGCCAACGCCAAACCAACCAACCTAAACTAACCATCACCAGCGCACTCAAGCCACCAGGGTAGAGCAACAAACGCTGCCACTGGCCCGCCACGCCCAAACGCCATGCTTCGCTACTCATCGCGTGATTTGCTCCCCCATGGCAAGCCACGCCGCACCAATTGCCAAACGGTTTGCTCACGCAACGGCTCACGGTCGGCATTGGTCATATGGCTGCGCCAACGATGGGCCAAATAGCTGATGGCAATGCCAACGAGCAACAAACCTGCGAGCACCACCGAAGGCAAGGTTGCCACCACCTGCGAGCCAGGATTGCGCGTCGCTAAGCCTGTCCACGGTGCAATATCGAGCCGCCCAAAGACCGTCAAGCCTGCCCCTAGCTCGCGCCAAACCGGCTTGAGCAACAATTCTAGCAAGAATGGCATGCCCAAACCAGCCGCCAGTTGCAGCGCCATCAAGGGCCATTGCCAGCGCGAAATTTGGGGTGGCAAGCGGAACGTGCTCAGGGTCAGCAGCATGAGCATCAGCCAGCATAACCAACTCAATAAGGCCAAACCGCCAGCTAAACTAGCCGCCGCCGTCAGCCAGAGCGACATCCACAAGGGAACGAGGCTTGCCACATTGCTGTATTGTTGCAACAACGGATGCGCCAAACATGCCACCAAGGCTAAGGCCCATGTCGCCGCGATTCCGGCTTCACTGGCTAGCAAACTAGCAGCCAGCACCAAACACCACAGCACTTGAGCACCCAAACGGCGACGTTGCTCTAAAGCTTGCGGGGGCAACAATTGCCAAGCAAACCAGAGCGCCGAGCCAGATCCAATTAGTGCCGCGACCGCCGTCCAAGCCCAATCCAAGGGCACAAGGCTATACAAGCGCAACACAATTGTAAGGTTGGCTAAGGCCAATGTGCTAGCAGGCGGCGTTGCCTGCTCAGGCCATGGCCAGCAACCAAACGCCAAAGCAGCACCTAAAAGAATCAGGCCAATATGGATTGAGTTGAGCTGAACCGCCACACTCGCAGCTTGCCACGACCAACTTTCAGCATTTAAGCCGAGCCAAGCAAGGCCCAACGCCGATGCAACGCCACTTAAGCGTTGCGCCCAGGTTTGGCCAAGCAAACTGCCAACTAGTAATAAAGCTAAAGCGGAAAGCGCTAGGTTCGGGCTAAGCACACTCGCCAACCCAACCAACCACGCCAAAGCCACTTGCCAACGCTTGGCGGCAACTAAGCCATCAGCCACGAGTGCCAAGCCAAACAACGGCAACAGCGCCAACAACAAACTCATGGCTGCATCACTTCCGCAATACTGCGCAGCTGCAAACCAGCTTGCTGCAAGCGCTCAATGATTAACGGCAAGGCTTCGGCCAGCGCAGGGTCAGCACAATCAAGCACAAGCAATTCCCCACGATACGTCGCCGCTTGCTCAGGCTGAATTACATCCTCAGTCAATGCCAATGCATCGCGTTCTTGGGCGTTATCGAGCAGCAAATAGCCGTTTTGGGCGGCAAGTTCAGCCAAGGCTTGGCTACTCGGTTGCTGCCAAATTCGCAAATAGGGGCGCACCGAGGCATCCATGCCAAGTTGGTTGGTCAAGGCAGTTTCGGTTTGATTCAACGCTTGGGCTACTATTTCAGGCTCAATTTGCTCAAGTGCCACGCCACTCGCCAGTTCATGGTCAGCCGTAGCGAGTTCTTGCAAAGCCTGCGGGTTTTGCTCAATCCAAGCGGCATCCAGAAAAAAAGTCATGGTAATCGATTGGCTAGCAAGGGTTTTTAATAGAGGTTCGATTGGTGCGGCTGCCGAACGTAGATCACAGCTTAGTCCAACCCATGCTTGGCTGGTAAACCCACGGCTAATCAACCTAGGAGTTGAGGGCAAACTATTCGGCTGATCGCTTTCCAAACGTGGCACAATCAACAACTGGCCCGCCCCAATTGGGCGATTCAGTCGATTGTAACGGCTAATAAATAAGGGGAAGCTAGCCCCACGTTCAGCAATTGAGTCCAAACTATCGCCAGCCTCAGCCCGATAAACTGTGTAGGATTGCCACGTCAAGGCCAAAGCCATCGGCGTAGCGGTTAAGCTAATCGGAGTTGGAGTATGAGCCGTTGCGGTTATGCTAAGAGTCGTTGGGGTAGCAATTGCCACAGCTGGGCTAGCTGTGGGATTTGGCGCAGCGGATGCACAACCAACCAAGCAGCACAAGCCCAGCAATAAGCCAATAATGCGCACAAAACCTCACTAAGGAATAATCAACACATCGCCTGGCTGAAGCTGATCAGCTTGTTGCGGCGTGAGATCATTGGCTTCGAGCAATTCAGCAATCGTTACATCAAAGGCTTCAGCAATTGAGCGTAACGTGTCGCCATCTTCAACCGTGTAGGTACGGCGTTCGGCAGTTGGCGTAGCGCTTGGCTCGCTGGTTGCGGTTGGTTCAGCGGTAGCTTCAGTGGTTGCGGTTGGTTCAGCGGTTGGTGTTGCGCTTGGGCGGGTTGTCGCGGTTGGAGCTAAACGGGTTGCAGTAGCCGCCAAGGTTGGTAATACTTGGGTTGGCATAGCGGTTGGTTCGGCCTCAGGCGGCACTTCCAAATCGATACCTTGCTGTTGGATAAGCACCAAACTGCCAAGCTGAACATTGGCTTGATGCTGACTGACCAGCCAAATCGCTGCAACTGCCGCCAGCCCGAAAAGCACTCCAGCAATCGAATAGAACGGCAAAGCACTTAGGCGGGTGCGCAGAAACCGCAGCAAAATCGCAGTCAAAATGGGGCTAAGCAAGACAAAAAAGAGGGCAAAAGCAATACTTGTTGACACGGTTCAGTCTCCTACAGACACGCCCCAAGTATAGCATATTGAAGAACAGAGATTGAGTTTTGATCCACGAAGGGTGAGGGGTAAGAAGTCAGGGGCTAGGGATCAGATTTGAATTAGCTAGCCCAAGCACCAATCCTGATTCCTAATTACTAGCCCCTGATCCCTAAATCCCCTCTACGCCACTACATTAAAATCTAGCCCCTGATCCCTGAATCCTGATCCCTTTGTACTTTTGCCTTTTGACTTTTGCCTTCTGACTTTTCACCTGGCCATGCACTCAGCGCAAGATCGGCCACTGCAATCAAATCGGCGCTGCTGGCCCCATCGATTGCTTGCACCGACATACCCTGCACAATCGCGGTGTAGAAATTGGCTAATGCCAGCGAATCAATCGTTTCAGGTAATTCCTGATTCCGTTTCGCAACATCAAGCCGCTCAACAAACCCAATAAACATCTGATGTCGAATTCGCGCCACTTCTTGAACTATTGGTTGATTTTCGACCGCACATTGTAAGGCTGCCGTCGCCACCATACAGCCCGCTGGCGTGCTGGGGTCGGTAAAACTTTCAGCCGCAGCATACAAATAGTAACGCAACATGGCATAGGCACTGGTTTGATTCAGCGCTGCTTCCATGCGTTGGCGCTCGCTGCGCAGTAAAAAATGCTGAATCACCTCACGATACAAATCTTCTTTTGAGCCAAAAGCTGCATACAAGGTCGGCGGCGTAAAGCCCATCGCCGCCGTCAAATCGGCAATCGATGTGCCTTCGTAACCATGTCGCCAAAATAATTCCATCGCCGCATCAAGCGCTGCTTGCCGATCAAAAGTACGCGGTCGGCCTCGCGGTCGGGTTGTTTGCATAATTATCTATCGATCACTAGTAAAATTTGACATTCGCTAAAACATCCAGTAAATTTATTTTATAGCGTTCTATAAAATAAATCAATGGAGCATCTATGCCAAGCCAATCGCCACCAAAAACCGCCTTGATCACCGGAGCGAACTCAGGTATTGGACTCGAACTGACCAAACGGCTGCTCGGCGAAGGCTGGGCAGTGATTGGTTTAATCCGTTCACAGTTTCCCACGAACGAGCCAATTCTTCAAGCGGCCCAAACTGCGGGTAAACTCCGCAGCTATCAAGCCGAAATCAGCGATTTTACTCAGCTTCGTGCGGCCTTACAAACAATTAAACAGCAAGAAACCAGCCTCGATTTGTTGTTCAACAATGCTGGAAGGGCAACTGAGCAACTAGTTTTTTCGCCGCAAGGGCGCGAATTGAGCTTCGAATTGCAGAGCGTCGTGCCGTATATCATCGCCATGGAGCTGAAAGAATTGCTGTTACGCGGCCAGAACAAAACGATCATTAATACCTCATCGAATGTGCTGTTAGCACTTCGGAAACTGGAGATCGCTCAACTTGAACGACCGCAAAGCTTCAAAAAGCTCTTTGGGCCATATGCAACATCCAAATTAGCACTTTCGCTCTGGAACCAAGCGCTTGCGCCACAGCTAGAAAAAGAAGGCATTAAACTCTACAGTGTTTGTCCTGGGGGTAATCGCGGCTCGCTCAAAACCAATAATGGCTTGCCTTGGTGGCTGCGACCTTTTCATGGCTTGTTGTTTAAACATCCTAGTAATGGCGCTGAACGTTTGTATAACACTGCCTTCAATCAGCAGCAATTTCCAAGTGGTAGTTTTATCAATAAAGGTAAGCCGACGGCACTTCCCGCAGCGCAGCAAGCCCACGCAGTTTTGAACAAAGTTCAAGCAATTTATCAGCAGGAGTTTGCACCCTAGGGATCAGGGGCCAATTTTAACCACGAGTGCTATGAAGATCTATACAATGTAGAACAGTTCATATAATCGACAGCGAATTGGGTTCCCTCACCCCAACCCCTCTCCCACTGCGGCGGGCGAGGGGCATTCCACTGGTCATGCTGGGATAGTTCCCCCTCGCCTCGCGTGCGGGAGAGGGGGCTAGGGGGTGAGGGAACAAACAATTGATCAATCGCCGATAGCCCATCGCCATCCATTCTCTGCGCCGCTGCGTTAACATCTAGCCCCTGATCGCTGAATCCTGATCCCTTTTGACTTTTACCCTCTGACTTTTGACTTTCATTAGACTGAAGCGCGAATCTCATAATTAGAGATAATTTGCTCGGTTTTGGCATCGGCATAACGATTAATCATTTTGCTGGCTTCCGAGTTATCGCGAATGGTTTTGGCCAAGGTGAAGGTGCTACCAATCGCAAACAAGGCAGCAACCGCCAAAAAGCTCTTGACCCAAATATCGACTGGCGCATGATAAATGCCCAAAAGCAACGCCACAATCGAAATGAAGAACGAAATCCAGGTAAAGGCGATCCAAGCACCAGTATCTTTTTGAATCGTTGGGTGGTTCATATTGCTCGCTCCTTGTGTTGATGCAAGCAGTATAAATCGGCGCAAGTGGTAGCACATACACCGCGAGATACATTGGCCGATACATTGCGCCAACAGCGTGGTTTGTGGCTTGTGATACAATACACAAAACTCCCATCAGCCAGTGCTGGCAGCGGCAGAGCGTGTCCATCTGCCCTTTTTTGTTTACTACCACAGGAGTAACTACCTCATGGATCGTATCCTGGTCACGGAGAAGATTGGTGCCGAAGGCCTTGCGGCGCTTAAAGAGGTCGCCGAGGTTGATGTTCGTCTTGATCTTACACCAGAAACCCTGTTGGAGGCTTTGCCACAGTACGATGCCTTGATCGTGCGTTCGCAAACCAAAGTTACCGCTAAAGTGCTTGCCGCAGGCACCAAACTTCGAGTTGTTGGCCGCGCCGGGACGGGTGTTGACAACATCGATTTGGCCGCCGCCAATCAGCAAGGAATTTTGGTGGTCAATGCTCCAGCATCAAACAGTATTGCAGTCGCTGAACTGACGATTGGTTTGATGATTGGTCTTGCTCGTAACATTCCCCAAGCCCACACTGCCTTGCAAAATGGCAAATGGGAACGCAGCAAATATGGCGGTTGGGAAGTACGCGGCAAAACTTTAGGCTTGGTCGGCTTTGGCCGAATTGCCTCAGAAGTTGCTCGTCGCGCCCGCGCCTTGGAAATGAATATTATCGCCTACGACCCAATTATCAATGCTGAACGTGCAGCCCAACTTGGTGTGACCCCAGTAACGCTTGATGAATTAACCAGCCGCGCTGATGTTATTTCATTGCACATTCCATTGATCGATGCTACGCGCAATTTGTTCGATGCCCAACGCCTGAGCCAAATGAAAAAAGGCAGCTATATCATCAATTGTGCCCGTGGTGGCGTGATCGATGAAGAAGCCTTGTTCGAAGCTTTGGAATCAGGCCATCTTGGCGGCGCAGCCCTCGACGTATTTGCCAAAGAGCCACCAACTGGCCCCATCGTTACCCACCCCAAAGCGATTGTCCTGCCGCACTTAGGCGCTTCAACCGAAGAAGCTCAAGCCTTGACCGCCGCCGATGTGGCCGAAGGGATTGTTGATGTATTGGCTGGGCGATCACCACGCTATGCAGTCAACGCACCGTTTGTTGCGCCAGAAGAGTGGGCAATCGTTGGGCCATATCTCGATCTTGGCCGCAAATTAGCGCGGCTCAGCACTCAATTGGTCGATCTGCCAGCCCAATCGTATCAAATTGTCTACAACGGTGCTTTGGCAGGCCTGACCAGCGAACCAATTAAGTTAGCCGTTTTGCAAGGCTTGCTCGAAGGCGGCTCAGAAGGTCGGGTTACTCCGGTTAATGCGCCATTCTTGGCTCGCGAACGCGGCTTAACCATCAACGAAACTCATCGCCCCGATGCTGAAACCTACACCGAATTGTTGCAATTGGTGGTGACCACCAGCGATGGTGTGGTGCATACCTTCGGCGGAACGGTGGTACGTGGCGAGGCTCACATCGTCCAAATCAACGAATTTTGGCTCGATTTGGTGCCAACCAGCTCGATGTTATTCACCTTCCACCAAGATCGGCCTGGCTTTATCGGGCGGATTGGCACATTGCTGGGCACGGCTGATATCAACATTTCGGCGATGCACGTTGGTCGCTCAAGCCCACGCGGCACAGCAATTATGGTGCTCACGGTTGATGAAGCCATTCCAAGCGAGACCCTAACCGATATTAACAACCAAGTTGATATCGAACGCGCCTACAGCGTGTTGCTCTAAACCGCAAACTGAACACTCAAGCCGCCACGATTCAATGGCGAAACGTGGCTTTTGCTATTGGTAAGGATTTTAACACCATTTGGTTATCCTCTCTTAACCCGATTGACAGGCTATCCGTTCTACACTATCTACAGTGATAACAAGGATAGCAGGCCATGAGCTACTCAATCGTGATCATTGACCCAGATCAAGGTTCAGCCCAAACAACTGCCGCGCGATTTCAGCGGCGTTGGGGCCAGAACGTCCAAGTCAATATTGTTAAACAAGCTGATTGGGCTAGTGTTCAGGCTCATAGCCCCAACCTAGTCGTGATTGACCCCGCGCCATATCGGCTGCATGGGTTGCGCTTACTCGAACAACTTTGCGAAGAGCAACCATCAACAGCCATTGCCGTGGTCGCTTCGGGTAGCTCCCCAAGCATGCGGCAACGCCTACGCAACTTGCCAATCACTTCATATTTGGAAAAACCTAGCTCGTTAGCCCCCCTACTCGGTGAACTTGATCACCTTGTTGAGAGCAATGTCGCTCTCCAATCCAAAGGAGGATTGGTTATGGAACGCCAAATGTTGATTCCACTTGATGGTTCACTGTTAGCGGAACAAGCTTTGGATTATGCGGTGGTTTTAGCTCGCCGCAACAGCAGTGTTTTGCATTTAGTTCGGGTGATTGGCTATCCACCGCTGGTTCCGGCTTACGAATGGCCAGTGCCAAGCGCCGTTGATAGCCGTCAATGGTTAGCCGACGAACGTCAAGCCGCCCAAACCTACCTTGATGAACTTAAAGCTCGTTATGAGCAACAAGGCTTAGCGGTACGAACAACCGTGCTTGATGGCGAGCCAGCTCATGCAATTGTCCAATTTGCGACCGAACAAAATAGCGTGCGCGAAATTGTGCTCGCCAGTCATGGTCGCAGTGGGCTTGGGCGTTGGGTACTCGGTAGCATCGCGGAAAAATTAGTCCAAGCTACGCCAGTGCCAATTTTGGTCATCCATGGCGATGAACGCAAAGTCGAAACCTTTAAAATTCCGCCAGAATTGCGCACGATTGTTGTGCCACTCGACGGCTCAGCCATTGCTGAACAAGCTTTGCCCTTGGCCAGCCAACTAGCCGAGGCCCATAGTGCTGAACTAGTCTTGCTGAGTGTCACCCCGGGCATCGACGATCCTGGTTTGATCGAATCGGGACTTGTGCCAATGTGGAGTGCTGGCGAAAAAGCTCAAGCCCGTGATCAAGCCCAGAAATATTTGCAACAGCTTGAACAATCGTTGCAAACGCCACGGCTACGTCTCCGCCATCTCGTCGTGAGCGGCACACCCGCCGAAATGATCGACGAAATTGCCCAAGAAGCAGTTGCCAGCATGATCGTTATGGCAACCCATGGACGCAGTGGCTTCAGTCGCATGTGGATGGGCAGCGTAGCAACCAAGCTCATTCGCAGCAGCCAACGGCCAATCTTCTTGGTACGGGCGGTCGAACAAGCTGCCGAACGCGGCCAACCACTCTAAACTTTTCCTCTTGAGAAGGAATCATGCCCCAGCATCACCTAATTTTGGGTGGTGTTGGGGCATTTTCTTTAACCACAAAGGACACGAAGAGCACGAATTACACGAAACATACTCCGATAGCCCATAGCCCTCATCCTATCGCCATTCATTTCATCGCTCATCCTTATTTTCTGCGTTAAATCCCGATCCCCAGCCTCTATGTTCTTTGCTCGATGTTCTATATTCTTTTCCCCAAACAATGGTTATTTGCCTATAACTGCTAGTCTATGGTAGGATAGCGCTATCGCCACTTAGTTGAGAGAGAACCATATGGCTAACAAATCATGCCCGCGCTGCCAAGCACCAATCGGTTTAAACACCTTCCTGATGAGCACCAATCCGTTTCAAATCAAATGCCCAGCTTGCCGCCAAACCATCAAATATAAGGCGTGGGTCATAGCCGTGAATGGATTATTGATTGCAGCATTCGTAGGCTTACTTATCTATCTTATTCCACAGATTATCGCCGACCCACGCGGTTTTCGCTCGACCATGCGCCTAATAATGTTTAGTTCCATCGTCATTTTGTTAATCCTTTATGGCATCACATACATGATTGATCCATTCGAACGGTCGTAAGCAAGGATGCAGTTGTTAGGGGTCAGGGGTCAGCAGCATATCGTGTAAAGCGATAGATCTTCTGTGATCTTCGCGTTCTTCGCGGTTAACATCTCCCTGACCCTTGAATCCTGATCGCTTGCATCTGATCTATATTGACCTCAGCCCCCCGATCCCCAACAACCAATCCCCAAACACAACAAAAGTAGCCAAACAACAACGAACGGTAGACAAATCTTATAGTTTGGGCTGGGCATTGGCAAGTACACTACATCCATATCAAGGACGATATACCGTGTAATTTAGGGGGACACACGATCATGGATCGCAACGAACAACAACCTATCGAACAAGTATTAAATGCCCCAACCTCGCGCCGCAGCTTCTTGCGCTGGACAGGGATGGCGGCAGCCGCAGGAACCATGGTCGCATGTGGCCGCGAAAGTGCGCTAACTGTTGAGCCAGCAACCGTACCACCAGCAAGTGCCACGACCGCTGCCGCAGGCACCGATCATAGCAATGGTGGCCATAATAGCACTGGCAATGCTGGAACTCCTACCACCGACAGCGGGCTAAAAGCATGGGAAGAAATGGATAAGATGCATGAAGCCGGGGTTAAGCTGTTCCCAGCTAAAACCGAAGGCCTGAGCATGCAGCCCCTCGAATATCGCATGGAAGGCGATGTAAAAGTTTTTGAATTGACCTGCGAAAAAACCATGTGGGAAGTTGAACCAGGCCGCAAACTTGAAGCTTGGACCTATAATGGTCAATTGCCTGGACCAGAAATTCGCGTCACTGAAGGCGACAAAGTGAAGATTTTGGTCACTAATAACCTTGATGAAAGCACCGCCGTTCACTGGCACGGTTTGTATGTGCCCAACAATCAAGATGGTGTGCCATTTATCACTCAGCCACCAATCACACCTGGCTCAACCTATACCTATGAGTTTACGGTGCGCAACTCTGGCTCGCATATGTATCACTCGCACCATAACTCGACCAAACAAGTTTCAATGGGCTTGCTTGGGCCATTTATCGTTGAGCCAAAAGATAAGAGCAAAGATCCTGCATCGGACAAAGAATTTATTTTGGTGCTGAATGATACCGCCCAAGGTTTCACGATCAACGGCAAAGGCTTCCCAGCCACCCAACCATTGACTGCCAAATTGGGGCAAAAAATTCGCATTCGCTATATGAACGAAGGCTTGATGATTCACCCAATGCACTTGCACGGCTTGCCCCAGTTGGTTTTTGCCAAAGATGGCTGGAACTTACCCCAACCATACATGTGCGATACGCTCAACGTCGCGCCAGGCGAACGCTGGGATGTAATTGTCGATTGTACTGACCCAGGTGTCTGGGCCTTCCACTGCCACATTTTGTCACACGCCGAAAGTGAACACGGCATGTTTGGGATGGTTACAGCGCTAATCGTCGAATAGGAGCGCGACCATGAGTATCGTGTACGATATTTTGATCATTGGCGGCGGACCATCGGCATTGGCTGCGGCATTTTATGCCCAAAACAAGCAATTACGCACGCTGATGATTTACGCCGACCTCGGCGGCAAAGCTGGCTGGGCGCATAACCGTACCGTCAACGGCACGATCAACGTTCTGCCCGGACACGATCTAGTGGAACGGCTGATTAGCCAGCTTTCGAATCACCAATCGTCGGTCGCCCACATTAATGATCGGGTTGTCGGGCTGCGCAAAACTAATAGCATGTTTGTGGTTGATACCCAACAATACGGCGAACGCTATGCCCGTTCGGTTGTAGTTGCCAGCGGTGCAGCTCCCAATCGCTTGCCCTTACCAGGTATTCAACATTTGTTCGGAGTGGGCTTGGGCTATTCAATCACAACCTTTGCCCATCAAACCCAAGGCCAACGGGTGGCGGTCTATGGCGTAACTCCGCGTACAATTCGCGGGGTCGCCGAAATCGTCTTAGGCTCGAACCATATCTATTGGGTCAGCCCAGATGAAGATTTGCCAGAAGTGCCTTTAGTCGATGCCATTCGGCGCATGCCCAATGTCACAATCATTCCCCAAGCCACCATCCGCGATGTCGTGGGGATCAATTCGGTCAAGCAGATTGTGATTGAACGCGGCACATCGTTGCAGCATATTCCGGTTGATCGGCTATTTGTCGATATTGGCATTCAGCCAAATACTGGCTTCCTGAACAATGGCAACGTCGATGTGCTCGATGAAGATGGCTTTGTGATTGTCGATGAATATAATAGCTCGCCCTGCCACGGTATTTTTGCCGCTGGCGATGTGAGCAACAGTGTTCTTGGTGAACAAGTGTTAATTGCGATTGGCGATGGCGTTCGCGCCGCCGTCAGTGCCTACGAATACCTGCTTGTTCATAAGCTCACGCTTGAAGAAGTGAGCCACGCAGCCGGCAAGACTGCTTAATCTCGCTTAGCTCGGTTCCCCAACAAGGACACAGGGATGCCTGT
>NZ_DOPT01000064.1:14072-14608 GCF_003512625.1 Herpetosiphon sp.
CCTGTGTCCTTGTTTTTCACGGCATAGTCTTTGCTTGTTCAGTATCAGCATAATCAAGGAGGATTGTATGACTGAGCATGAACGCCACTTTAGCCCTGAAGTTGTCGCCGCTGAACGCGCGGCTTTTGATCGTAAAAACGAGCAAATTACCGCGACGCACGAGCGCCTCGAAAAAATCGTCGCTCCAGTCCTCAATCATATTGCAGTCGAGGCTGCTGAGGCCGCCAAAAATCCCGCCCATCAAGCCTTTTTGGCCGAGCAACATGGTCATAGCCACGATCAGCCTGCTACAACCGCTGGCAAAGAGCGACCACAGGCTGTGCCACCACAACTGGCGGGCAATCCTGCGCCGCAGCCAATCGACCGCCACGAGCTGCACGATGATAATGCGCCACAGCTCAAACCCCAAGGTAGCTCGCTACGCAGCGATAATTAACCCATAAACAACAACAACCCCGCCGCAACTATCAAGCTTGCAGCGGGGTTACTTGTAAATTAAGTTTACCGATTCATACACAAATTGAAATTTGGGAGTG
>NZ_DOPT01000009.1:0-6527 GCF_003512625.1 Herpetosiphon sp.
ACTTGGGGAATTTGAGGATGCCGCAGACGCGTCAGTAATTCAGCCTCAGTGGCGAACAGCCGCCGTGACTCATTACCACCCTTCAGAATCGTGCGTTTCAAAATACACTTACGATCAAAGGTGCGGGTATCTTCAGCGAGGTAGATTTGGCCTGTGCCGCCCTCACGTAAGGGCTGAACTACCCGATATTGGTTCATCACCAACGCACCAGCTACCAACAGTTGAGGTAGTGGTGCGTTGCATTGAGCACAGATTCGTTGATGGGCATTGGTGGTGGTCGCGCCACAAGCAGCACATTGCATAGAATGATCTCAAAATCAAAGGCTTTTAATTTATAATAAACGTCTACGTAAGTCAGCCTAAAAGGTGGCTAGATATGGCGTTGCTCGGTGGCTAAAATTGCTAGCACTTCTTGATGCAATGCCGCGTTGGTCGCCATTCCATCAGCACCCCAAATTGTCGCCTCGCCTGCCCATGTGGTGAAATGGCCGCCAGCCTCGCGCAAAATTGGCAGCATTGGCGCACAATCCCATGGATTCATAGCTGGATCAAGCATAATTTCGGCCCGACCAGTCGCCACCAACACATAGCCGTAGCAATCTCCCCATGTTCGTTGAAGTTTGGTTTTGCTGACAAGCGTTTCATAGGCATTAGAGCGCTTCATGGCCGAAGTGACTGAGGTGGTCAGCAAGGTGGCATCAGCCAGATTATCAACCTTGCTAACCTGAGCCGGGCGGCCATTCCAGCTACATCCTAAGCCATTGGCAGCCGCCAACATTTCATCGAAAGCAGGCAAATAGACCGCGCCAACACTGGCCTCGCCCTTAATTTCTAGCCCAATCAGCACGCCATAAAACGGCACACCATGAATAAAGGTTTTGGTGCCATCAATTGGGTCGATAATCCAGCGATAATCGGCATCGCCCTTTTGCTCGCCGTGCTCCTCGCCAATAATCGTATGGCTTGGAAAATAGCGCCCAATATAGTCGCGAATAATCGTTTCGGCCTCGCGATCGGCACGGGTGACGGGAGTGGCATCGCCTTTGGTTTCAACTTGAACATCGGCTCCAAAATAAGCCAGGGTTCGGCGACCACCTAAATAGGCCGCTTCGGTCGCAACATCCAACAGTTCACGCAAACTTGGCATGGCTTGAATCCTTCCATGGCAACACAATTAGCGTGGGCCATGGTAGTTGGCAGCATCCAAACGAGCAAGTTCGTGCACAAAACGCTCAACAATGCTGGAGAGTAATTCCAATTCTTGATTATTGAATTGCTCCATCAACTGCGACATATCGCGATAACGTTCAGCATTAATTGCTTCAATCTTTTTGCGCCCAGCATCCGTAAGCTCTACGAACACCACCCGCCGATCTTGCTCGTCACGCTCACGATCCACTAAATCGTTGGCGATCAAACGATCGACAATTCCAGTCAGGGTGGCGGGAGCATGCTGGGTAATGCGGCCAAGATCGCTCATCGTGGCGCGGCCTTGGTGGGCATCGAGCGCAATCAGCAAAATTGCTTGCGAAAGGGTTAAGCCCAAGCGTTCCATGGTTTGGCTGCTTTGGCGATGCGAAAGCCAGGTTAATTGACGAATCATATCGGAGATTGAGCTAAGTAGTGAACTACGATGTTCATCTTCCATAAAGTTTCCTCGTTGTGAACAATTGTGAAAAACAGAAGTACCAAGTCGTTTTGGGGCGTTTGGTCTCTTGACACGAAATTCACAAATCCTATAATAGTTCGCGTGCCGAAATATTCTCGACATATATAATCGTAGCGACAAATAATCTTGCCGTCAAACATTTTCGTGCCGAAAGGAGCCACCTAGTGTTGTGGTTTACACGTCAATCGCTTAAGCGCTCGCCAATTACGATCATGATCTCAGTGGTCTTGATCATTGCGGGGCTGGTTGCTTCAGCAGGGCTGAAACGGGAACTCTTCCCGGATATTTCATTCCCTATCGTCAGCATTACCACGATCTATCCGGGGGCTTCTTCTGAAACCATGGATAGCGAAGTGACATCGGTGATCGAAAAGGCCGTTAATGGCTTGTCGGGCGTTCAAGCAGTTCAATCAACTTCATCGGAAAGCTTTGCATTTACAATTTTGACCTTTGATGTTGATGTTGACCCCAAAGATGCCAAAGTTGAGGTTCAAGAGAAAATTAGCTCGCTGGCCTTACCTGAGAATGCTCAAAAACCTACAATTGGTACCTTTGATTTCAATTCGTTGCCAATTGTGGTTGCGAGTGTTAGCGGCGAGAACCTGAGCAATGTTCAGGCCCGAGTCGATGGCGAATTGATTCCAGCGCTGTCGGCAATTCCTGGCGTGAACAATGTGGCGGTTACTGGCGGCCAGCAAGAAAAAGTCTTGATTACGCTAGACCCTGAAAAAATGGCCGCAAATAACTTAACCCAAGCTCAAGTTGTGCAATTTTTACAAGCCAATAACTTGGTGTTTCCGGTAGGCACAATTACCGATGAAGGCCGTTCATTGCCTTTGCGCATTACCCACAAATATAGCTCAACCAACGAAATTGAAAATGTCGTGGTTGGGATCAAGGGCGTTGATCTGACTGGTGGAGCCGGCGGTGGCCTTGGTGGCGCAACTGGTGGCTTTGGTGGCGCTGCGGCTCAACCAACTGCGGCGGCTACTCCTAGCCCAACCCAAGCCCCAACCCAACCAGTCACAACTAGTTTGATTCCAGCAGCATTGCAAGGCTTTGGCATTACGTCGCCTGATCAAATCACACCTGCGGTGATTGCTCAATTTCCTGACGCTGGTCTGAGCCAAATTACGCTACCGTTAGCCTTGGCCTTGAGCGATGAAAGCCAAGCCGCTTTGGCTCAACGCTATCCCGAAGCTGAAGTTCCAGCCGAATTAGTGGCCTTTGGTATTAGTGCCCCAGACCAAATTACGCCAGCGGTGATTAGCCAATTTCCAGCAGCAGGCTTGGCACAGTTTCCAATAAACTTGGCTTTGGCCTTACCTGAAGCTAGCCAAACCGCCTTATCCGAAGCTTTGGCAGCGGCTCCTGCCGCTCCACCAACCCCAAGCAATGGGGCAAGTGCTTTGCCACCAGAGTTTGCCAATTTTGGCATTACCTCGCCTGAGCAAATTACGCCTGAATTGATCGATCAAATTCCAGCTCAATTCTTAAGTGCCTTTACCCCTGAATTGATTGCCTTACTTTCAGATGAAAGTCAAGCAGCCATCGCTCAAAAGCTTAATAACCCCGATGCTGCTGGCAGCACTGGTGTTCCTGAAGCCTTGTTGATTCGTTTGAAGGATGTTGGAACGGTTGAAGTTGGCGCAGTTGGCGGTAGCACGGTTACTCGTACCAACGGTCAAGCCAGCTTAGGCTTGGAAATTTCCAAAGATACGACTGGTAACACGGTCGAAATCGTTGAAGCCGTCGAAGCCGAATTTGCCAAATTCAACAATGGCGATTTGAAGATTCAGATCGTGAGCGAACAAGCCACGCCTATCAACCAAGCGGTAAGTGCCGTGTTGACCGAAGGCGCAATCGGCGCAGTCGTAGCCATCGTCGTGATCTTCTTGTTCTTGCGTTCGTTGCGCACCACCTTGGTAACCGCCGTTTCAATTCCACTTTCAATTATGGTGGCCTTGATTCTAATGCGTTTGCAAGGTTTCTCGCTCAACGTAATGACCTTGGGCGGTCTGACCGTGGCGGTCGGGCGGGTGGTCGATGACTCGATTGTGGTGTTGGAAAACATCTATCGCTACCTGAATAAAGGTGCAAATCGCCGCGAAGCCGTGATCGAAGGTACTAAAGAAGTTGCTGGCGCAATTACCTCATCGACCTTGACCACCGTGTGTGTGTTCTTGCCTTTGGGCTTGGTCGGCGGGATCGTCTCGAAGTTCTTCTTGCCCTTCGCCTTGACCGTAACTTATGCGTTGTTGGCTTCGTTGATTGTGGCAATTACGATTGTACCGCTCTTGGCGTTCCTGTTTATTCGCCAAACCAAAGAAGAGCCAGAAAACACTTGGATGCAACGCGCCTACACCCCAGCCTTGTTGTGGGCTTTGCGCAACCGCGCTTGGACTTTGGTGATTGCGTTTGCACTCTTGCTGGGTAGCTTTGGTTTCGTCAACTTCTTGAAATTTACCTTCTTGCCCGATAGCAGCGAAAAGTTGATTTCAATTCAGGTCTTTACGCCAGCCGGAACCGACCTTGATAGCACAGTTGCCAAAGCCGACGAAATTGAAAAATTGTTGTTGCCGCAACGCGATGCAGGCAAGGTTCGTGATATTCAAACGGTGATTGGTAGTGCTGGTGGTGCTAACCGCAACCGGGATCAATCGGGCGGAGCCAGTGCACCAAACAGTGCTCGCTTTAGTTTGACGATCAACAACGACAATGTGACCGACCCAACTGCCTTTGCCAAAGAGCTTGAGGCCCAAATCAAAGGCGTTGCAGGCTTAGATTCAGTGGCTGCCGAGGTTATTTCGCAAGGTGGCGGTCCAGGCAATGCAGGGCTTGACATCACCTTGGTTAGCTCGGATATCAATAAACTCCGCGAAGCCAACGACAAAATTATGGCAGCCATTGGCGGCAATAATGCCAGCGATCGCTTCGATATTGCCAATGTCAAGAGTGGTTTGGCCGAAGTTAAGCCTGAACTTGAAGTTGCAGTTGATCCTAAGAAAGCGATCGGTAGCGGTACGAGCACAGCTCAAATTGCTTTACAAATTCGCGCGTTGTTAACTGGCGAAAATGCTGGTACTGTCCAATTGGATGGCACTGACAAGCCTTTGGATATTTATGTTCAGGTTGATCCTGCGGCATTGGATGCTGAAAAGCTCAAAGCCTTAGAAGTTGGTACGATCAATCCTGTGCCACTTTCCGAGGTTGCGACGATTAGCGAAGTACCAGGCGCTAGCAGCATCGTGCGGATTAACGGCGACCGCGCCACTTCAATCTCTGGCCAATTTACCAGCGATGATACCTTCTCGACCCAAGCTGCAGTTGAGGCCGAAATTCGCGATAACATTGGCTTGCCCGAAGGCGTGATCATCCAAGCTGGGGCACAAGCTCAATCACAAACCGACACCTTTAATGATATGTTCCTCGCCTTGGGCGTGGCAGTTATCTTGGTGTATTTGGTGATGGTGCTCTCGTTTGGCTCGTTGATGAATCCGTTGATCATCCTCTTCTCGTTGCCATTGGCAATTATCGGGGTCTTGACTTCGTTGTTCATCACTGGCAAGCCACTTGGTATCACCACGATGATCGGGGTCTTGCTCTTGATCGGGATTGTGGTGACCAATGCAATCGTGTTGATCGAGTTGGTTGAACAATATCGTGAAGACGGCAAGCCGGTCTACGAATCATTGGTCCAAGCGGCTCGCGTGCGGCTCCGGCCAATTTTGATGACCGCCATCGCCACGATGGTTGCCTTGTTACCATTGGCCTTGGGTCTCAAAGAAGGCGGCTTCATTGGCGCAGACCTTGGGATTGCAGTGATTGGGGGCTTGTTTACCTCAACCTTCTTGACCTTGTTGGTCGTGCCAGTCGTCTATAGTTTGATCGAAAGCGTCAAAACTCGTTTTGGCTTCGCCGATAAGCATGGCAAGCCCGAAGCGGACGTAGCTTAATCGCTAGCTTGTTTCAGGTTGCAACGCAGGTTACCATCACGGTAGCCTGCGTTTTTTTGTAGCGAAAGGAATAAGCATGCGTGCTATGAGCGAAGCCGACTTCTTGTCAATTCAAGCGGTGATTGACGACTGGTGGGAGCGCCCGCTGAGCAGCCTGTTACAGCGTTGGATGTGCCATTATTTTAGTGCTAGCAGTTTTGTGATTGAGCAGGATGGCAAACTCGTTGGATTTTTGATTGGCCTCATCGATCAAACCAAGGCTGAGGCTTATATCCATATGGTTGGGGTTGCGCCCGAACTACGCCGCACAGGTTTAGCCCAACAACTGTATGAAAAATTCTTTACACTGGCCATTAGCCAACAATGTCGTACAGTTCGCGCAATCACTGCACCTGTCAATCAACGCTCAATCGCGTTTCATCGACGGATGGGTTTTGCGCTAGAGTTGGGCGATGGCGAGGCCGAGGGTGTGCCAGTTGTGCTTAATCATGCTGGGCCTGAGCAAGCCCGCGTTTGCTTTCTGCGCCAGTTGTGAGTACTATGCGCCACATTCGTGCCCACAAACGGGGATCTGTTGATTGCACAGCATTGAGTTAAAGCAAGCATTGGTGTGTGTAGGAGTTATGGTTATGTCCAAGCGGATGCGGAATTGGATTATTGGCTATTCGATTTTGTTCGTGGTGTTGGTGGTTGGTATGATGTTGCTCGATATTCCGTGGTATGCAGCAGTCGTGTTGACCGCAGTGGGCATGATCTATCAAACTGGGCGTTATTTGCTCTGGGATTAAATGACTGCCCTCACCTCAACCATTCATTTATAAAGACGCTTCACTGCAAATCAAGTGATGCTAGTTTCATCGTTAGGTTTGTGCCCTTCTCAAATTGTACTTTAGGGGGTTGCA
>NZ_DOPT01000009.1:6639-17152 GCF_003512625.1 Herpetosiphon sp.
GCGGGACGGAAGGGTGGTGATTGCTGGCAATCAATCGAATAGCGCAAATTGTATCATTCGTTTGCAAACCATAAGTCACACAGCATATTAAGATATTCGATCTATAATACGTGCAATGAATAGTGCGCCTGGAAAACTTATTTTAGCTGGCGAACATGCCGTGGTCTACGGCCAACCAGCCTTGGCGATGCCGATTGCCGCCTTACGTGCAAGCGTCGCCGTCGAACCAGCCCCACGCGGCGCGGGCATGACCGTGCATGCGCCAGATTTAGGCTTGGTTTGGCGTTTGCGGGCCACTGCACCGTTGAGCGATTTGGCCCAGCGCACCTTAGATTATTTACAATTGCCAGAACCAGATTTGCGCTTGACCATTAGTTCTAGTATTCCAATTGCTAGCGGGATGGGCAGCGGGGCAGCGGTTGGCGCAGCTTTAGTCCGTGCCTTAGCTGAACAGGCAGGCCAACAACTTTCGGCCCAAGTTATTTCCGATCTGGTTTATCAGAGCGAAAAAGCTTTTCATGGCACTCCCTCAGGCATTGATAACACCGTTGTAGCCTACGAACAACCAATTTTGTTTCAACGCCAAACCCAAGGTGAACCACTGATTGCGCCGTTAGCAGTTGGTAATCAATGGCATTTTGTGGTGGCTGATAGCGGCATCGCCAGCGAAACCAAAGCCGTCGTCGGCGATTTACGCCAGCGCTGGTTGGCCGATCCGGAGCTTTATAATCGCCAATTTGTGGCGGTTGGCAATTTAGTACGCCAGATTCAAACGGCATTGGCTGGCAATGATGCCGAACTATTTGGCCAATTGCTGAGCCAAAATCATCAATTATTGCAAACCCTGGGCGTTTCAGCCGAAAAACTTGATTATTTGGTGCAAACAGCTTTAGCGGCTGGGGCGTGGGGAGCCAAAATGTCGGGGGCTGGCTGGGGGGGAATTATGCTAGCACTCGTTCCGGCTGAACGCGCCAGTTATATTCAACAACAACTGCGAGCGGCTGGCGCTGTGCAAACCTGGCAAACCAGCTTGCTACCAACGGATTCAAAGCGATGAGGTTGCTTCTGTGACGATTGATGCTGCAATTATTGTTGTAACCTACAACCACGCCCGCTATATTGGCGATTGCCTCAGCTCGTTGCTGGCGCTTGATCCTGCGCCCAGCGAATTGGTGGTAGTTGACAATGCCTCGCGTGATGCAACGGCCAAGATCGTCAAAAATCAATTTCCTCAAGTGCGCTTTGTGCAAACCGGAGCCAATTTGGGCTTTGCAGGTGGTTGCAATCAAGGCGCTCGATTAACCTCGGCTGAATATATTGTGCTGGCTAACCCCGATTTGATTGTACAGCCCGATTGGCTTGAGCAGCTTATTGCGCCGTTGGAGCGTTGGCCGAGCGTTGGTGCGGTTGGCGGCAAATTGTTATATCGCGATGGCACGACCATTCAACATGCAGGCGGAGTTTTGCGCTTGCCATGGGGTTTAGGCCATCATCGTGGGGTTGGCGAGCATGATCATGGCCAATACAACGCACTTGAAACTGTCGATTATGTAACTGGGGCGGCCTTTGCTTGTCGGCGGAGCACTTGGGATGTGCTCGATGGCCTTGATGAGCAATTTTACCCGGCCTATTACGAAGAAGTTGATTTTTGTACTCGCCTACGGCGTGCTAGCCTTGATGTGCTATACACGCCCCGCGCAGTCGCAACCCATATCGAAGGCTCCAGTGTGGGCCATCGCAGCGCCGTTTATTTGCAACTGTACCATTTTAATCGGCTACGCTACCTTTTTAAATACTTCAACAATACCTGGCTGATGCGTACATGGCTGCCTGCCGAGATGGGCCATATTCGGGCTTGTGCCAGCGATGACGAGATTCAAGCGCTGAAAATCGCCTACTTGGCCTATCAATCGGCCTTTTTAAACCATGAATCCCAGCCCGTCATCAGCGAACTGGATATTTTTCCCGATGAGACCGCTGATGGTGGCGAGACCGAATTACAATGGATTGAACGCCAACTTCGTGCTAAAGTGAAGGTCGAACCAGCGCCGATTCCAGCACGGCAACGTTGGTTAGGGGCGATTCGCAATGGCCTGCTACGCTTGGCCACCCGTGATTTTATTGTGCCGATAGTACAAGCACAAAATGATACTAACGCCGCCTTGTTAGAATCGATTCAAGCATTGAGCCGCCAACGCCGTGCAGCCGATGCAACCATCCTACTACAAGGCATGTTATTGGCCAAAAGTTTGGATCAACAACCAAAGGCCTAAATTGCCCCTCTTGATCACCACGTTATGATAGTGTTAAGCCAATGTTTATGACATTGGGTTTTATATTGCTTTGGTCTGCGACGACTATTATTCATTATTCGTTTTTAGGAGCGTCAACGATGACCAAGATCCATCCACCGAGCCATCGGGTTGCGGCATTTGCCATTATTTTTAGTTCCAATGGCGCAGTGTTGCTTTCACGACGGGCTGAGAGCGGCTGGTGGAATTTGCCAGGTGGTGGTGTTGAAGCCCACGAAAGTGTCAGCGAAGGCATTATTCGTGAGGTGCGCGAAGAAACAGGCCTAGAAGTTGCGGTAACTCGGCTGGTTGGGGTCTATTCCAAGCCCCAAAAGCATGAGGTGGTGTTAACCTTCGAATGTCATGTGCTTGGCGGCGAGTTGCAAATAACTGAGGAATCATCGGAACATCAGTGGTTTGCGCCCGAACAGCTACCAACCGAGCATTTTCTGCCAAAACATCGCGAGCGCGTGCTTGATGCTTTGAGCAATCAGCCAGCAGCGATTCTCCGTGATCAACGTTCACCCTCAGTCGGCGACCATCAATCCAATCACAATCAATGAGGTGAGCAGTGGCCATTCTCGATAAGCTCCTCTCGCGCTCTGATGATGCCGATAATTTAAAGGGCGTTGAGTTTAAAGTTGGCGATATTATCGACCAACGCTATTTGGTGCGCAATGTGCGCAAAGGATTTATGGGCTTAGTCTACATCGCCCGCGATTTGCGCTCGGAGCAAACCGTGGCGATGAAAACGTTTCAAGCCAAATTTACATGGGTCGATAGCGCAATTGCTAATTTTACCCGTGAGGCCGAAGTTTGGATGCGGCTTGGTTCGCACCCAAATATTGTCGAAGCAACCAGAATTGTGACCATCGCTGGCCGTCCGCATATCGTCATGGAGTTTGTGCCAGGGGTTTCGCTGCGCGAGATGATGCGCCGTGGTCGCTTGCGTTTCAAGCACATTGTCGATTTTGCCATCCAAATTTGTTGGGGCATGCAATATGCCTACGATCGCTGTAATTTGATTCACCGCGATCTCAAGCCCGATAATGTGATGGTTACACCCGAAGGCATCGCCAAAGTCACCGATTTTGGCTTGGCGCAAGGTGCAAGTGTTTCAACCAAAGTTCGTTGGGGCCACGATTCGCAGCACAACGAATCGAAAATTGTGACCCACGCCAGCGATTTGTTTGGCGGTTCGCAGCCCTACATGTCGCCAGAACAACGGGCACCAGGCACGCCGTTGGGCACAACTAGCGATATTTATGCCATGGGCGTGATGCTGTATGAGATGATGATCGGCGATTTGCCGTTCAAAGCCCCAACCGTTGCTGAATTAACGCATCTGCATTGTAACGTACCGCCGCCAACGCCCTCAGAAGTACGGCCTGATTTGCGGCGCGGCTGTGATCATGTGATTTTGCGCTGTTTGGCCAAAAAAGCCAATGATCGCTATCAATCGTTCGATGAGCTAGAACACGATTTGCAATGGCTGCGCAAATATCACCTTGGCGAAGAATTGGCGCGGCCAACCGTGACGATTAGCCTTGAAACCCAAGCCGCCGATTTGAATGCCAAGGGGATTGTGCATATGTCGCTGCACGAATACAGTGCGGCGGTTAAATGTTTTCGCCAAGCCACCGAGCTTGAAAGCAGCCGCGCAACCTATTGGCTCAATTTGGGTATGAGCCAAGTGGCCTTGTTGGCCTACAACGATGCGCTCAAAAGCTATGAACATGCCTTGACTTTAAATCCAAGCCGCGATGAAGAAGTTCGTTTGCACTGGCTTGCTGGTGAATCGCACGAATATCTGTATCAATTGCGCGAAGCCTTGGAAGATTATGATGCAGCCTTAAACTTGGACAAAAAAGAGCGGCGGGCTTGGCTGGGCCGTGGTCGGGTCTATAGCGCTTTGGCCTTGCCCAAAGAGGCCTTTCAAGCCTACGAATACGCTTCCAAGCTCGACCCGAACGATCCGGTTACCTGGCGCAGCATGGGCTATGCCTCGCTCGAATTAAACCAAGCCAAGCAGGCCTTATACTATTTCGATCAAGCGTTGAAGGTCAACCCACGCGATGCACAATCGTGGTGCGGCAAAGGCCAAGCCTTCCTTGATCTCAAGAAAAACAACGATGCCTTGCAAGCCTACGAAAAAGCCTATAAACTCGACGCGAATTTAGCAGAAGCCGTGATGGGCTTGGCCAAAGTGCGTGGCACTGGGGCATTACCGAGGTAGGCAAACAGTATGGGTCGCGAAGATCAAGGCATCAATAACAATTTGCATCGTTGGCAGACGATTCCACGCACGCTCTGTTTTGTGACCTTTGGCAGTGGAGCCGAACGCCAAGTGTTGCTATTGCGTGGTGCGCCAACCAAACGAGTTTGGCCCAATCGCTTAAATGGCGTGGGCGGCCATATCGAGCGTAACGAAGATTTTCTCAGTGCAACCCTGCGTGAAGTTCACGAAGAAACTGGCTTGACGGTGGCGCAACCGCGTTTGGCTGGCATTGTGCATATTGATAGCGGCGCTGAGGTTGGGATTGTGATGGCGGTGTGGACTGCCGAGGCCAGGAACCAAAACATTGTGTCAAGCGTCGAAGGAGCATTAGAATGGCACTCAGCTGCGCAATTACCAACCAGCGATCTCGTTGATGATTTAGCGATTCTGTTGCCCAAAGTGCTGAGCATGCAACCACATGATCCGCCATTTTTCGCTCATTATTCTTACGACGAACACAATCGACTGCGGATTGCTTGGCAAGCTTAATGCAGAACCAACTTAATTAATCGCGCAGCAGGCACGGCTTACCCCGTGCTTGTTGCATGGTAGGAGCAAGATTATGCCACTCACACCCTATGATAATCCCAACGGCGTACCAGGCCAATTGGTTGGCTCGAAATTATTGTTGATTTTTGCGGCAATTTTGGGTTTGGCTGGGCTGCTATTAACGATTTTTGGCGATCTATGGACAGGTTTAATGCTGCTGGGCGGAGGCATGAGCTTTGGTTGTTTTAGCGTCATGCAATCAAATACGCCCACCTCGACCCGCAACCGAAACATCCTTTTAGGCGTAGGTTTGGTGGCGGGGATTGTAGCATGGTTGGCGGCGCTCAAATTAGCCCTTTAGAATCGCCTAGACGCGCCATGCTATAATTCAGGTGGCGGCACTGCTGCGGCCACATTCGCAGACTACATTCTCAATCGCTAGGAACTTTAGGTATGGTGGCGGCGTTTTCGTGGACTAATTTTTTGCTTGCAGCCAATGACCTAACGCTGGCAGCAATTGTGGTCGTGGGGTTTTCGTTATTTGCCTATATTGCGCTGCACAATTGGCGCAATGGGGTAGCTCGTTCGTTTTGTTTGTTGATTGTGGGGTTGATGATTGTGCTGGGGGGCGCAATTCTCCAACGTCAAGCGCAAACCGAAGCTACTCGTCATGTGCTTTGGCGCATTCAATGGGCAGGTATTAGCCTTGTGCCTGCGGCCTACTACCATTTTGCCGAATCTCTGCTTCGTAGCACGGGTGATCCACGTATGTGGACGCGAGTGCTCTTGCCTTTATTCTATACATTTAGTGTTGGCTTTTGGCTGGTCGCGCTGACGAGTAACATTTTGGTGATTGATGTGCCAAGTCAGCCGTATGTTGGCTTTGGCAAAGGGCCATTGTTTTGGTTCTTCATTAGCTATTTCGTCACCGTGTGTTTGCTCGGGGTTTGGTGTATTCGCCAAGCCCATCGGCGCTCGATTACTCCGGCCAATCGGCGGCGCTTATGGTATTTAAGTACTTCTTTTTTAGCCCCATTTCTGGGTGTATTTCCCTATTTGATTATCGCCGCCAATACTAAGGGCGTGCCATCCTGGCTTTCGTTGATGCTACTAGGCGCAAGCACCACCGGCGTGGGAGTGATGATGACCCTCATGACCTATAGTGTGGCTTTCCATGGGGTGATTGTGCCAGATCGTTTGGTTAAGTATAATTTCTTACGTTATGTATTATATGGGCCATTCGTTGGCGTAGCCTTGATTATTTGTTTGCAATTGGTTGAGCCGATCAGTGCCGCCACCGGCTTGCCGCGTGCAACGATCACGATTTTTGGGGTAATGTTGATGACGGTGATGATGCCAATTTTTATTGGGCGAATTCGGCCAACCGTCGATACCTTGATTTATCGCCAAGATAGTGATGAAGTGCGTTGGATGCGCCGCTTCGAGGAGCGAGCTTTCACCCGCCAAGATTTACGCCAATTGCTCGAAAATACCTTGGTGGCGGTTTGTGGCTCGTTGCGGGTTGAATCAGGCTTTGTGCTGGCTCCCAATGACGAGCATTTTACCGTTCAAGCATCGTGTGGCCCGCGCCGCACCATCAAGCAATTTTTGAATGTTCATGATATCAACGAGCTATTGCAAAATCTGCCCCACTTGGCCTTCAGCAACGATCGCATTCCCGAAGTTGAGGATTTTAGCATTCGCGATGGCTTTTGTTTGTTGCCATTGTACAATAGCCAGCAGGAATTATTGGGCGCAATTGGGATTGGTTGTCGGCCAGAACAACTGACCATTCCCACTCGCCAGTTAATTGCAACCTTGGCGCATCAGATGGAATTGGCGCTAACCCATATGCAATTGCAGCAAAACCTATTTAGCTCGTTGCGTGGGCTAGCCCCCCAAAGCGCTTCGCTGTTACAATTAACCAGTGAAATTGAAACGCCAGTCACCGAAAAAAACGATGCGCTGGCTGATGTGGCCTTGCACCCTGAGTTTCCACAGTTGGTCAAGGATGCACTTTCACATTATTGGGGTGGCCCAAAACTGAGCGATAGCCCATTGCTCGATTTGCGCACAGTGCGCCAATTGCTCGATACCCAAGGTGGCAGCCCAACGCGGGCTTTGCAAGGCGTGTTACGCCAAGCGATCGAAAACATTCGGCCTGAAGATCAACTTGATCCAACGGCTCCCGAATGGATGATTTACAATATTTTAGAATTACGCTTTCTCAAAGGCTTACGGATACGCGAGATTATAGATAAGCTCGCAATGAGCGAATCGGATTTTTATCGAAAACAACGGGTGGCGGTGGAAGAAGTGGCCCGTCAGTTGGCGCTGATGGAAGACCAAGGCGATCGCCCTTCCGGCTCGGTTGAGCGACAACGTCCCTAAGCGCGAGGCATCTGGAGATACCTGTATGGATAGCTACGAACGCCGTTCTCGTTTTGTTCACCGCTTTGCAACACCCCTGACCACGCTGAATGCGGGGTTGGCGTTGCTTGAGCGTTATTTAGCTGAAAGTAATGCCAACTCGGCCCAAATTGCTGAGGTGATGGGCTTGCTCAATCGCTCGGCAACCCGTTTGGGCAGTGCGATTGATGTGCTGCAAGAATATATGTTTGATCACCCAACTGGCATTCAGGTGATTATTCCCGATGAGGTGCTGGCGCAGCGCCCACAGCATCCAGTTCAAACGCCTACCGAACAGCCCAATTTGGCCTTACCCAAATATCCGCCCGATATCGACACCAGCAAACCGTGTGTCTTGCTGATCGAAGATTCGCAAACCTATCGCGCAGTGGTTTCCGCACGTTTGACCCAATCGGGCTATAACGTGGTAACCGCTCCCGATGGCATGGCTGGCTTAGATTTGGCGCGGGCTTATCAACCAGTGGCGATTATTCTCGACCTGATGTTGCCCCACCTCAATGGCGAACAAGTGGCCTTTGTGCTGGGTGAAGACCCTGAAACCAAGCATATTCCAATTATTATTTACACTGGCTTAGAGGCCAAGCAAACCGAAAAACTTGAGCTTGACCCACGCCTGCAAATCATCCGCAAAGACGAAGCCTTGGATCGTTTGCCAATCATGGTCAGCGAGTTGGTGATCAAAAGCCGCAAAAAAACCATCGCCGAGCTTTTGGTAATCGAAGATGATCAAGAGATTCAGCAAGTGGTCAGCCAAGGCTTATCCAACGCTGGTTATTCGATTACGGTCACGACCAGCGGCGAGGAAGGCTTGCGTTTAGCCATGCGCCAGCCTTTCGATTTGATTATGCTCGATTTGATGTTGCCCGATATTGATGGCTGGACGGTGTTGCGCCAGTTGCGCGAACGCACGCAAACTGCGACCACGCCGCTGATGCTGGTTTCGGCGCTGGGCAAGCCCGAAGAAAAAGTACGCGGCTTTCAGCTTGGTGCAGACGATTATATTACCAAGCCCTTTGATTGGAACGAATTGCTAGCACGAATCAGTGCCTCGCTGCGCCGCCGCGAAGTCGAAGGCAACGCCAACCCATCGACGATGTTGCCTGGCAATCGGGCGATTGAACGGGCGATTGCTGCTCGTTTAGATCGCAAACAGCCATTTGTGGTTGGCTACTGCGACCTTGATCACTTCAAAGCCTACAACGATCAATATGGCTTTCTCAAAGGCGATGCGATTATCCACCAAACCGCGCGAATTATCACTGGCGCGGTGGAACGTTCGGGAGCGGCTGGCGATTTTGTCGGCCACATTGGTGGCGACGATTTTGTGTTTCTAGCCCATCCCGACAACGTTGTAGCGATCTGCGAATCAATCATTCGCGAGTTTGATCAGCTTGCGCCCTTGTATTACGACATCGAATCGCGCCAACGCGGTTTTATTCGCCAAAACGACCGCGAGGGTAATCCCAAGCAATTTCCGTTTGTCAGCATCTCGATTGGCGTAGTTTCGAGTCTCAACCACCAAATTACCCACTTTGCCGAGTTTGGCGATTTGGCCGCCGATGTGAAAAAGCGGGCCAAAGCCCATAAAGGCAGCGTTTATCTGATTGAAACTGGCGACAAGGCCACTGTCAACGCCGCAGGCTAGATTCGCCCACCGCAACCCCTCTCCCAATTGTTGGGAGAGGGGCTTTTTTGTATTATTTGAGATTAATAGGGCTAGCGACTGATATTAATAATTAAGCTAAAGCTTATACTAGTTGTGATGATTAACAATGTGGAGGTTCTATGATTGAGCGCGTTCGTATCGCCGACATTATGACTCCCGCCGACGAAGTAATTTTCTATGATCCAGCGATGGAAGATGAATGTGTAAAATTTTGTAAAAACCGAAATATTGAATATTTACCTTCTCTTGAAGATCCTAATAATAAGGCGTATTGTAGGAGTGAAAAAGGCTTCTTTGAAGAAATAACCCTTGATGATTCCTTAAAAATCGATGTAAATTTAGATGCGTTTAGTGAGCAAGCTCTTAGTAAGTTCAAACAGAATAAAGTTCTATTTGTTTATAACTATGGTGAATTTTGCGGTATTATTCATTTCTCTGATTACAATAATGATAAAATTAAGGTTTATATTTATTCGATAATTCTTTTATATGAGACATCTCTGAGGAAAATACTTAGAATAAATAATGTCAAAGACTTAAGAAATATGGATTTTGAGAAACATTATATAGGAGAATTAATTGATGAAATTTCAAAAAATGATAATATAAAAATTAAAATTAATAATAAAGATATATTGAGGATTTTCAGGAATAGTATAATGCATTTTCATACAACAATTAGAAATAAAGGGGTTAATGTAGAAGAATTTATTTATGATAAAAATGATTTTATTATTTTTACAGAAAATGTAAATATATTGATGTGTGAAATTAGAAGAGTGAAAACATATATATTAACTAAATAATTTACCGAAAGCCTCGATTTTGAAATATAAAGCCGAGGCTTTCAACTTATCTGTCTTAGCGAAATTTAGGGGTGAGGTAAGGCTAAATCTTCGCCTCGATCAATGGCAATAGAAAGTAAACCAAGAAGGCTACGGCGACGAACCACAACAATGGATGCACTTGCTTGGCCTTGCCCAAGGCCAATTTCAGCACCACATAGCTGATAAAGCCAGCGCCAATGCCGTTGGTGATGCTATAACTGAATGGCATAATCGTCATGGTCAGCAAGGCGGGAAAGCCCTCTTCAAGCTCGCCAAAATCGATTTCGCGAATGCCGCCGCACATCAAAAAGCCCACGATAATCAAGGCTGGCGCGGTCGCTTCGCTTGGCACAACTCCGGCAAATGGCGCGATCAGAATGCTTAGCAGGAACAAAATCCCGGTAACCACGGCGGTTAGGCCTGTGCGCCCGCCCTCGCCAACGCCCGCCGCACTTTCGATGTAGGTGGTGACCGATGATGTGCCGAACACGCCACCAGCAACCGCTGCAACTGAATCGACCATCAACACCCG
>NZ_DOPT01000009.1:17282-18345 GCF_003512625.1 Herpetosiphon sp.
ATCGTGCCCATCGTGTCGAAGAAATCCGAGAGCATCAGCGAGAAAATCACCAAGACTGCTGAAAGCACTCCAGCTAATTTAAACACATCGAAATTAAGGCCTTGGCCGATGGTTTCGAAGCTTGGGCTGGCTAGTTCGGTGGGGAATGCGCCTTGCACGCCCGCCTGAGCACTCGCATCTGCGCCAAAGGCATAATGACTTACCACCCCAATCACAGTTGTGGCCAGAATGCCAATCAACAAGGCGGCTTTGACTTTTCGCGCCATCAAAATCAGGGTCAAAAATAAGCCAACCACCGTTAGCAAGATTGAAAAGGTGGTGAAATTGCCCAAGGCCATGGGCGTGCCCGCACCGCGTTGCACAATCCCAGCGTTATTCAACCCAATGAATAGGATAAATAAGCCAATGCCCACGCTAATCGCGCGTTTTTGCGAAAGTGGAATCGCGTGCATCACCGCTTGGCGAAAGCCAGTGAGTACCAATGCTGTGATCAAAACGCCTTCGAGTACGATCACGCCCATTGCTGCCTGCCATGGCAAACCCATGGTCAGAATTAATTGAAAGGCTACGACCGCATTCAAGCCCAAGCCTGGAGCTAAGGCAAAAGGATAATTGGTAAATAAGCCCATCGCGATACACATTAAGGCCGAAACTAAACAGGTAGCGGTGAGCGTTGCATTGAACGGCGGCCCAGCCTCAGCCAACGGCCCGCTCGATAAAATCGAGGGATTTACAAAAATGATGTAGGCCATCACGAAAAAAGTAGTTACGCCCGCCAGAATTTCAGTCCGAAGGTTGGTTCCACGTTCGGCAAAGCGAAAATAGCCTGCCAAGCCAGCGTCAAGCCACGAATTGCTGCGTGCCACAGGTCAACTCCTTTGAATCAAGCCAACAATGCACGCCCGGCAAATGCTGGCCATGCCCAAGAAAGCTCCATCCAGCAGGCTGCCGTAGGCTTCAAGATGGGGAAATATTGTTAAATGAGGCGTGGCGCTATTATACGATATGCAGTGGGAATCGGGGATCGGTAATAAAATCAGAAGTCAAAAGGCAAAAATCAAAA
>NZ_DOPT01000009.1:18418-18565 GCF_003512625.1 Herpetosiphon sp.
AGTCAAAAGGCAAAAATCAAAATGGGGATTAGAGTAAATAACATAGGCAAGGGATCTGGTATCAGACACCAGGAAACGCAATAACGAAACAGAAATGAGCTGGGTCGAGCAGCATAATTAAAACAATCTGTGTAATCTGTGGCTAAA
>NZ_DOPT01000101.1:0-20739 GCF_003512625.1 Herpetosiphon sp.
CAGTTGGTCACACTGCTGGATGCTGTGGCTGAGTTGGTTGAAGATACCGATGATATGTCACTCGCAGCGGCGATGCAGCAGGTTCTCGTTGAACAAGCTGAATCAATCGATCAACCACGCTTGAATTTCAGCATCAATAGCACGATTGAACATGAGTATGCTGCCGATGTCGAGGAATTATCAGCCCAGTATTGGGACAACGATGGGGAAGTTGTTGGGGGTGATGTGATCTTTCTTGATGGGTATGATCAAATCCTTGATCAACTCACGGCGGGCCTCACGATCCACACTGGGCAACCCGTTAACGCAATCAATTACACTGCTGAATCAATCACGATCACAACCGATACCACTACGTTTGAAGCGGAGCACGTCATTATCACCGTTCCGCTCGGTGTGCTCAAACAGGGCCGTATTCAGTTCACTCCACCGCTCGATACCATAAAAACCGATGCGATCACCTTGCTCAGATCAGGGCTGCTCAACAAGACATGGCTGCGCTTTGCAAGCGCGTTCTGGCCCAAGGAACCGGAGATCATTAACTATATTGATGAACAAAAAGGCCGTTGGGCCGAATTCCTCAACATCTATCACTATACCGATAAACCGATCTTGCTCGGCTTTAATGCTGGTTCGTATGCTCGTATGCTTGAATCACGCAGCGATGCGGAGATTATTGCCGATGGGATGCAAGTCCTGCGAACGATCTATGGGCAGGAAATTCCTGATCCTGAGGCGTGGCAAATCACCCGCTGGGGCGCTGACCCCTATGCATTTGGTTCATACTCCTTTTTGGTCGTTGGCGCAACCGATGCCCTGCGTGATGACCTTGCACAACCGATTGCTGGACGATTGTTCTTCGCGGGAGAAGCAACAGAACGCACCTATCCCTTCCATGGAGCCTACCTCAGTGGATTGCGTGCCGCCGATGAGGTGATGCAGGCATAGATTGAACTCCAATGATTAACGTTCACAGCCTAAAACCACAAACGACCCGCTGGGGTCGCTTGTGGGAGAGAAGAGAGAGGAGAAGGTTTGACTTCAGTATACCAGAAGATGTGGGTTATCACTATTAGAATGTTATTAATGCGCTCCACCCTCAGCATCGGTTGATGGTTGGGGATTGCCTGCTTGGAGCGATTTCCAACGTGTATAGTTCCCTTGAAAGGTATCTTGGCACATTGGTGCAGCCTCAAGTCCCCAAAGCAGATGTCGAATCGTTTCGGCGCGATCGCGCGTTTTATACATAATTCGTGCGTGGGGCCATGGCGCAGTTGCTGGCTCCGCCCATGCTTCAACTGTATACGCCCCTTGCCAACCAATAATACAGACTGACTCTTGATCGGGGTATGCTTCACGACGAAACGTTAAGTACATCATGCTTCTTCCAACAAGTAATGGCGTTGGATAGGGGATGACCACGAGATCGGCAAGCAGATCAAGATACATTATATAGACAGCTCGATAGGGATCATCCGGTTCGGACGTGCTTATTGAGAATGTTAATTCTTCTGTCACTGTGCGGTTTTTGGTATTTCGATATTGATGGAGTTCCATCGATGCTCCTCGCTCCTATTCAGACTATTGGCAATCAAAAGTATAGCAGCATGATGTATTGGTGGATAGCATGTCTGGTAGCTGCAGTTGCTCCATTCCTTATGCGATGATCTTCTCAAACCACGCTGCCCGTAAAAAGCGATGCGGCTGCTGCATGCGTTGGCCTTGCTTGGTGTACTGGGCTGTCCAGATCGGCGTGAGAATACCCGACTCACGCACCTCGTCGATCGTCGTAATCAGCAATTGACTGCCAGGCCAGCCGATTTCCCACGCATCGAGCACCGCCCGTTTGCGGCGTTCGCTCGGCACGGTAAAGGCAATCAGCGGCCAGTTGTAGCGCCCTTCCCAATACTTCGAGCGATACAACTCCCCATACGAATGCGCCTTCCCCGTGATAATACTCAATTCCTCAGTTCCGCGATCAATTTCAATCGCATAGAGTTGATCAATTTGCTTTGATTGTTGACCAATCCCCAGCCACGGATAGAGTGACGAGCGCTCACAGTCGGGCTGCGTTGCATCGGCCCAGCGGCGCACCACGACGATGCCATCGGCGCGTGGCCGTGCGGTTGGGCCTAAGTCCATCTCAATATAACTACTCATTCCCACAATGCCAGGCACATACGGCAAGGACTGAATCAAGCTAGTGATGACCTCGGCATATTCAATCTGGTGTTCAGCTTGATGCTGGAGATTGACCATGGTGGGAGCCAGCCGCTCACTGCCTTCTTCGAGCATCGGAAATGCCTGTTTGACGATCTCCCAGCCGAGCGGCGTGAGACTATACAAACGGCCATGGCGTGTCCAGCCCAGCGCACCACGCGGGTCATAGCCATGCGATTGAAAGTGTTCGCAATAGGTGAGCAGCTTGGCATCGACGAGCTTGGACAACGTGCGATTAACCGTCTGAATCGTCACGGTAAACGGATGACCCCACGCGGTACGCAGGTGGCGAGACAGCAAACGCCCAAGCCGAGCAACGAGCAACAGGATGTGCAACTCGATGGGATTGAGGCCAATAGCGAGCGATGAAGCCATGAACAACCTCCTCAGGATGAAAATGGTGGCTATCCAGCCTGTTAAAGAATGTCGGCACGACCAAACGGCCAGTTTAGGCCATTCTGATGGGCTATTCTTTTTTTGGCGGTTTGTGGGTGATAGGAATGCGCTCTGAATGCAGAATGAACACGGTTTGAACACTGAGAACCGAGAATAACCAAATGACCGTATTCGCCCCTCCCCGATAAACAGCCGCGTCTCTGTTGTGAGGTGCGGCTGATCTTCACTTAATGATGGCCGATAGATGTTTGTTCGCGGCGGTAGCTGTGGTAGAGCAGCAGCATGCATAGTTTCAATTGCTCGTGGTGATACTGCTCCTGCATGCGCTGGGTTCGTTTTAAGTACCGACGCTTCATCATGCGGATATTGATGGGCTGGCGTTTGATGGCGGGTGTGGATCGCGTGGGCATGACAAGCGGTTTCTGGCGACTGGTGATCACGATGACCGAAGCAACAATAGCTACCAGCGTAATAACAATGATCAGTCCTTGCATGAGGCAGCCGTCCCTTTCAGCACATCGCGCACCCCACGCACAAATTGGCGAATCATTGGCTCGGCACTCAAGGCCACCAGCGCGGCCAGCAATCCGCTCACGAGCGCAAACCACCAGCGATACCCAAACACATCATTCAACACTGTTTGGATATACCAGCCGGTTGCCGTGGCATCGAGTGAACTAACGATCACGGCACAGGTCAATCGCATGCGATCGACGTGCACGAAAAAGTAGGGTACTTGCTGATACCAGCGTAGCTCGTTTGGCACATTTACCCCGCGCCAGAGATGTTGGCCAACAAATGAAACCACCACATGACTCAAGCATCCGATCACAAACCAATCGAGCACTCCAGCATGGACCCATATGCCGTGGTATTGAAGCCAAAGACCACCGAGCACGACGGCGCTCGCCGTGGCAATCCCATTGGCAATCCATAAGACCACCCAAATCAACAGCATGCTCGCCTCCGCAATTAAACGGCTGCGGTTTACGAACTGCCAGCGGGTTTTCACCGTCGCGTTTTGGGGCAAGCCTCGCGCAACCAACACACGGTTGCGATGGTGCATATAGCCAAGTGGGCTTCGGGTTTTAAGACTCATCATTGCTCCTAAAACAGCGAAACCACATCACTCCGATGTGGTTTCGCGCAATATGCCAAGCTTTCGTTAGTTGATTGCGTTGGCATTCTCCCAAATAATTTCGTAGCCGCTTTCGCCAGCTTCGACCATCGCATACCGCTGCAAGGTATCAAAGGCTTTCGTGCCACTGGAGGTTGACGTAAAACCAAGCAAGCGGCGAAGGTCTTGTTTGGTTTTGAACTCGGTAATGTTCTTTTCGTAGAGAACTTTCAGGATTGCGTGAATATCATCAGCACTGATCGCACTCTTGCCATTGGTGGTGCGCAGAGCGGCTGATTCATCTGGTTCAGGCAACATTGCGATGGTTTCGTTGTGGCTTTCTGATGGCTCAAAACGCTCCTGCATGGCCGTTTGTCGTTGCTGTTTGCGTTGGGCTTCGAGGCGCTTGCGCTCGTTCTCAGCATCAACGCGCTCAAGGTGTTTAATATAGTCGATGGTTTGGCGCAGGCGATTCGGGGCGGTTGCGCTGGCATAGATGATCAGGGCAACGAAAGAACCAAATGTGCCCGCAATCAGATAGCCAAAGAAGCCCATGCTTGGCGGCATGTGGATGATCAAGGATGCGGTATTGAAGGTAACTTCCACGGCCAACGCAATGATGAACGCAAGCCAGTTCCAAAAGCCAATGGGTTGTTTATGCTTGAGTTGAATGCCGATGTAAGCGCTCAACCACATCAAGGCCAAGTCAATGCCCAGCACCATGGCCATGGTTGCGCAGGCCACGATAAACCACGCGAAACCAACTAAACCATGGGTGAACGCAAGCATGGTGAATGCCATATGCACAAACGAAACCGCAATGAACATGTTGTTGAGTCTACGAAAGTTGGTGATTAAATTCTGAATATCATTGTGTTCATCAGGTGGTGGTTTTTCATACTCAATCGCGCCTCGGAATTTTGTCATAGACTGGTTGCTCCTGAAGCCTAAAACGAAAAACACCGCCATTGCTGACGATGTTTTTCTCACGCTTATTCGGTTTCAACCAGAACGTGTCGTTGGAGCGGGAGACGAGCCTGTCAACGGCTTAATTCATCATACGATCATCTGTGAACGCTAGGATATTCGGCGAACAACACCACCGCAATGGGTGGTGTTGTTTGGTTTAGGAGCACCAATGGATCAACTAAATAAACACGGTCGTTGGTATTGCAGCACCTGTTGCCATGTGGCCACGACCGTTAGTGACTATAAAGCCCATAAAGCAACCCATGCGATGATTGGCGAACAGCATGACCCCACGGCCCAACCAGCCAGTTTGATTGAGCTGCCGATCGTGCGCGTCTGGCAACACGCCACCCGTTTAACCGTTGTGAAACAAAAGGGGGCCGCCTGATGCTTGCTTCCCATAATCGTCAATCGATTAAGTCGTTGATCATTTTCGGTAGCGGCTTGGCCTATGTACTTTCGATCGTGATGATGGAGGTCTTGGTTGGCTTTGCCCTCGGTGATATCAGCGATTCACTGATCATGCAAGCCTTAGTTGGTATTGGAATTCTAGGAACCTTTCTGAGTGCTTGCTTGATTCCGTTGGCATTGCACTATTGGCTGGCACCGGGAACACAATTCATTGTAGGGATTCTCTTTTGGTTGATAGATGTGGTCGTTTTGGCGATTAATGCCACCACCAGCTACCAACTAATTAAGCAGCTTGAATTATCGAGCTTTTTTACGATGTGGCAATTAGCGATTCCCTTTATTGGTCCGGCGATTACGATTATCGGCTGGGGCTTGGTCTATCTTGCCGATGATGGACAAAAGGATCGTCAGTCAGATCGCTTGCTGGAAACATCAAAACGGGCTTTGATGCGTGAGGCGGAGTATGCGCGGGTGAGTGCTGAGCATGAGTTTGCCATGAAGCAAATTGCCCAGGTGAAGCAATCGCTAATGATGGCATTACAGGCAAGCGATATTGCCAAGGTTGCCGAGCAGGGCGCGTATAACAGTGCCTTGACTATTACGCGCCAAATTGTTGGATTGCCGATTGATACCACCATTCCACCATCACGATCAGCCGAGTTGCCACCAGTGCCACCAGCATTGCAGCCTGTTGTACCACCCATGCCACCACCGCGATCAACCGAATTGCCACCATTACCAGTATCATCGGTTCCCAATCAGCAGCCCATGCAGAACGAGGATGATCATTGGACATTGCTTTTTGAGCAGCAAGCTAACCACCCAAACCCATAGTGCCAGTGATTGCCGTTGGTGGAAGTACAACACTTCCACCAATGCCACCAATGCAGGAACTGGCAGATGTCGTGTCACCATTGGTGGCAATGAGGGTTGATGATGGTGGCAACATCGGATTTCTTGATCTTCCGCTCTTAATAGATACGTTCAATCCGTTGGATTGGCGTACCGAGGTGAAAGGTAATGGGCAATATTGGCAATGGCGAAAAGGCAGCGGGAGCAACCGTAGCAGTCGCTACGGTGGAACCTTCGACCAACTCAGTGACGAGCGCAAAGCGGCCTACGAAGCGCACAAACAACGCCGTGCTGCGACAGATCAAACCGGTGAGCCAACAGGAAGCGCTGGAGATGTTGCGGAGCGCCTTGGTGTATTTACAGCTGAGCGGAGTGCAAGCGCGGTATCGGACGACCGAGGTGGGCTTACTGCTTCAGCTTGATGCGGTCTATCTCGATGGCGTGCGCTTCGCCGTGCGCGATTGCATCTGATAATGCAGCTATACATCTATTTGTATAATCTTAGGCTATCCACTAAAGTATGTGAGTGAACAGTGTATTTTAAGGAGGATTCATGAAGTCGAATCGTCGGTTTATCTACTTATTGCTTTGTTTGATATGCCTTGGTAGTCTTTCAACGCCCTCATCATTTGCGAATGATTCAGAGCCTGTTGATGATGATGTCATTGTTGATGACACGCGAGGTTGTCCCGGTACAGGTTATGCGTATGTGGCCATCGAAGAAAACCAAGGTGGACAGCGTTATTGGAGAACGTCTGATCATTATGCCGATGGATGTATTAAAAACAATCGTATCAAGATCAAGATTACAACAGGCTGCTTAACCGTTCGGATTCGGCTTCTTGAGCGGTATACGAATCCACCAGTTACGGTTGGCGTATTCGATTATCAAACACGATGTGCTATGCTTAATAAGCCATTCCAGTCATTTGGTGATCCTATTTTGCCGGGTACTCGGTATTGGCTGGAAATGTCGTATAAACCCCATGATTTACTGATTGTTCGTGATTAAGTGGCATTCATAATTCTCTTATGATGGGCTTGCGCTACTCTAGTAGCGCAATTTTATTTTTAGAACGAACTATAACAAGGTTTATGATTGAATAGTCCTTACTACTTAGGGCGGCCATTTGCTCCATTCCCCTAATAACCGTTCAAACCGTGTTCATTCTGCATTCAGAGCGCATTCCCATCACCCACAAACCGCCAAAAAAAGAATAACCCATCAGAATGGCCTAAACTGGCTGTTTGGTCGTGCCGACATTCTTTAACAGGCTGCATAGCCACCGTTTTCATCCTGAGGAGGTTGTTCATGGCATTATCGCTCTCCGTTGGCCTCAATCCCATCGAGTTACACATCCTGCTGCTCATTGCTCGCCTTGGGCGCTTGCTGTCTCGCCACCTACGCACGGCGTGGGGCCATCCGTTTACTGTGACAATTCAGACGGTCAATCGCACGTTGGTCAAGCTCGTCGATGCCAAACTGCTGACCTATTGCGAACACTTTCAATCGCATGGCTATGACCCGCGTGGTGCGTTAGGCTGGACGCGCCATGGCCGCTTATATAGTCTTACGCCGCTCGGCTGGGAGATCGTCAAACAGGCCTTTCCCATGCTCGAGGAAGGCAGCGAGCGACTGGCTCCCACGATGGTCAATCCCCAACATCAAGCCGAGCATCAAATTGAATATGCCGAAGTCATCACCAGTTTGATTCAGTCATTACCCTACGTGCCTGGCATTGTCGGGATGAGCAGTTATATCGAGATGGACTTAGGCCCAACCGCACGGCCACGCGCCGATGGGATTGTCGTAGTCCGCCGCTGGGCTGATGCGACGCAACCAGATTGTGAGCGCTCGTCACTCTATCCATGGCTGGGGATTGGTCAACAATCAAAGCAAATTGATCAACTCTATGCCATTGAGATTGATCGCGGAACCGAGGAGTTGAGTATTATAACGGGGAAAGCCCACTCGTATGGGGAGTTGTATCGCTCGAAGTATTGGGAAGGGCGGTATAGTTGGCCGCTGATTGCCTTTACGGTGCCAACCGAACGGCGCAAACGGGCCGTGCTTGATGCGTGGGAAATCGGCTGGCCTGGCAGTCAATTGCTGATTACGACGATCGACGCGGTGCGCGAGTCAGGCGTGCTTACACCGATTTGGACAGCCCAGTATACGAAACACGGGGAACGGATTCAGCAGCCGCATCGCTTTTTGCGGGCTGCATGGTTTGAAAAGATTGTGGCGTAAGAAATGGGTGGAGAATCGCATTGACTAAACCATGCGATTCATTGATATATCAAGCTGCTATACTGAAGGACGCACAGCCCACTATGAGCGAGGAAGATCGATGGAACTCCATCAATATCGAAATAGCAAAAATCGCACGATTATTGAAGAATTAACGTTCTCGGTAAACACGTCCGAACCAGATGATCCCTATCGAGCCGTCTATATCATGTATCTTGATCTGCTCGCCGATCTGGTGGCCGTCCCCTATCCAACGCCATTATTTGTTGGAAAGAGCATGACGAACTTAATATTTCGTCGCGAAGCATACCCTGATCAAGAGTCAGTCTGTATTATTGGCTGGCAAGGGTGGTATACAGTTCAAGCATGGGCAGAGCCAGCGACTGCGCCATGGCCCGACGCACGAATTATGTATAAAACACGCGATCGCGCCGAAACGATTCGGCATCTGCTTTGGGGACTTGAAGCTGCACCACTGTGCCAAGATGCTATTCAAGGGAACTATACGCGGTGGAAATCGCTCCAAGCAGGCAATCCCTAACCATCAACCGATGCTGAGGGTGGAGCACATTAATAGTCTTCTAATAGCAATAAGCCGTATGTTCTGGTATACTAACGTCAAACCTTCTCCTCTCTCTTCTCTCCCACAAGCGACCCCCAGCGGGTCGTTTGTGGTTTTAGCAGACCATTGCCAAGAGTTTATCCTTCGCGATGCCTCTGGTTATAAAGTTTATCTCAATAACTACTGCAAACCGCGCTTCACTCCGAGGCGCGGTTTTGTTTTTAGGAGCAATCAGCCAATGAGCGATATGACCGTTACCGATTTGTTTTGTAGTGCTGGTGGTAGTTCAACGGGCGTAGTCAATGCTGGGGCTACCGTGCGCATGGCACTCAACCACTGGAAACTGGTAATCGAAACCAATAATATGAACCACCCTGATACCGACCACGACTGCACCGACATTCAGGCTTGTGATCCGCGTCGCTATCCGCGCACGACAATCTTAATTGCATCTCCGGAATGCGTTAATGAGTAGGCCTACTATTGCAATATTACAGAAGCTACGACCAATGGCTGAAAATTTTGGTATTGAGTGGTCAGACCAGTTATAGACAATTAATTAGGATAATACTTTATTAAATCTTGCATGTTCGTTATTAATACAAATAAATTGGTTGAAAATCCGATAAATTGAAAAACCAAATTTAACCATATTAGTAAGTTTTTTTTGCGCCTTAAGTTCTCTATAATGAGTAAAGGAGCATAAGCTACAACAGAAAATGTTATAAATATCAAGAAAACTACTGAGGATATAGATTTTTTCGGTATAGTTGTATCTTTTATGTTATTTATTCCAATTATTCGTGATGATATATTTATATTTGATTGATTATTTATTAATATCTTAATTGTAATCTTATCCTCTGGGTTTAGTAATACAGGATCTAGTGTGATTCTTTTATTTGTTACGGATAAGGGTATTGTGAGATTTTCAGGGGAAACATCAACTATATTAGCAGAGAGGATTTGTTCTTGATTATCAATTTCTATAGTAATTGGCATTTCATAATCAGATTTTATGATTGGAATATCACCATCATTAGTTATTTCTAAGAGAATGAGCCTTACATCTTCTACGGGAGTACCATCAAATGTAATCTGTATTTTCTCTTTGGCTTCTTCATTAATACTAACGATTTGACTACTTGATATGATTGCATAACTGAGACTCTTCACGTCTTTATCAATACCACTCCATACTATTGGAACTACCATACTAAGTGCAGCAAGAATTAATCCGATAGTACCTTGAAGGTTGCTTTGTTTTTCTTCTGTCATTTGGTATCCCCTCTGATTAATTAATTTGATTCTGGTGTTTTTTACAATAACTCTCAATAATGACCTATCAAAGAATTGTAAGGATTATAATAGTTTCTCCTTTTGACTTCAAGCAATATACTATAGTATACCCAGTCAAAACCTTAAAAAATGGGAATATAGTTATGTAAATCATTCATTGAGGACGGCATCAATACTCTTTATGCAACAGAGCCGCTCTAGTCGATGATGACTAGAGCGGCTCTTCATCTAATTACCTGATTCTTCTCGTACTCGTGCAGCGATATAATTAAACTTGGTAACCGCTTCGTAATAAGGCAAGAACGGGTGAAGTACAGGGTTGAGTTTACTGCCCTGTTTCGGGTTGAATTGAACACACCATGCTTGATTCGCCGGAATATAAAAGGCAAGGAGATCACCATTAAACTCTAACAATGGTGGGGTTGGCGTTGAAACAAGTTTCAAGTTTTCTTCAAGGTTTGCGATTGCATCATGGATGTTATCGATTGCAATCCTGCCTGCTTGAATGTCCACAATGTGTTGCTTGGCGTACTCTTCAAAAGTCATAACAGCTCCTTTGTTGGATTATGACTATACCAGAGTATCACACAGAATTATAGTGAGCATACAATTCAGCTTGACGTGCATGATAGGATAAATCATCGCTTATTGATCCTGCTTCATTAATGGAGGTAGTTATGGGCAACAAGGCTTATGATCGAGCCAGAGGTTATTCTGATGCCATAAATAACAATACCACCGTTTCTTTCGTTGGATCACGCGAGTATTATGAAGGCTTCAAGGTAGGTATGTAAGGATAATAGCTTAAGTTCTACTTCATCATCCTCAGAGTCTTCTCCCTACATAGACATGAGAAGTGAATCATCATATCAATAAAGCGACTCAGGTATAAAGGGGAGCCGTCGATCGTACAGACCGCTGCGATCCGGTGGTGGTTAGTCAATGAGCCAACGATCAACGCATCAGAGATCGCCCGGCGGCTGGGCGCGAATAAGAAAAATAGATTGCGCTGGGTTCGGGAGATTAATGTACAGGAAGAAAAATAATGGAAGCTTTTTTACTATCGTTTGGCAAAGAAATTATAGCCCTCGTCTCGATAGCCCTTGGAATGTCAGCATCATTCTATGGGCAAAGTATCGTAAAAAAAGAGATTGAAATCAAAAAAAATCAAATTCAAGAGGCTGATAAAAAAGCTGAAAAAGATCCAGAAAAAATAAAACCTTCGTGGGATGCTGCACGCACCCGACTAGAATTATATTTTGATATGAATATTCGACAAGTTAATTTTATTTTCTGGTTGAGTGTTACAGTCATGATCCTTGGATTTGGTATTGTCATTTTTGGAATAACCCAAGCTATGACTTCAGAGGCAACTTTACCCGCCATTATTGCCAGCTCCGCTGGAATTATTATGGAGATTATTGGCGCTACCTTTATGGTGATGTATAAATCAACGATGGAGCATGCTGGAAGTTATACAAAAACCCTAGAGCGGATGAACTCTGTAGGGATGGCAATGCAGATCTTGGATACGATGCCCGATGATCCCGATCAGGGAGCACTCAAAAACACGACTAAAACAGAGGTAATTAAAATATTAATGCAACAGGCACATACGCCAGAGGAGCAAGCAACGTCGAAACAGCCATAAACCGATGATATAAGCAAGGAGACCTTTATGAGTGACGATAATCAATATAGCGATATTCCACATGCGGCCTTACGTTCCTATATTGAACAAAAGGGTTGGGTTCGCAGGTATCCAAATCTAACAGGTGGCAAACCGATAGGGTATGTTTACTTTGACGATCGATATATCGATGCAAATATCTTGAAATTTGTCGAGCCTCTTAATCTAGCAAATGCTATCCATTTTGCTCCAAAAGTACCAAAACAAGTTGAACAATTCATACCCAATAATCCAATGGGTTCTCTGCGTTTAAATATTCAAAATACCATCTTTTATTTTGTAATACCGAAGCAAGAACTTGAAGATTTATTCAACAAATCGGGCATGTCTGTGGCAGAGGTTATTAAATCGCACAATGAAGAAAAAATTAGAGAGATGGGAATTATATATAGTGACCATCAAGGAGTGCTTGATAGTGCTATTGGTAAGCATGTTGTTATTCCTAAGGGTGGAGGGTTTGTTGATCTAGATGGCTCCGAAATACATCTGCCTACAGTTATTCGCTAAAACTAAAATCCCAGTCAATAAATATTGGCTGGGATTTTCTTTCACTGAAACTACTTCAAATTTTCGCGCCGTGCCTCATAGCACGCTAACCGTGGGCCACGTGCTTCGGGTGATACGCGTAACTCACCACTGGCAGCATCATAGCTAGTTACGGCTTATATGACTGGCCATTAGACCTGTTGATTATTGATTATATTATCCGCAGTTTTCAAAGCATGCTTCTTTGGTTATAAGCCCTTCCAAGAACTCTGTTAATTAGTACTATGGTACGTAGTTATAGAACATATGTGATAGCTATTAGCTGTTAGGAAATTATTCTTATACTGGAGTATAACATCTGTCGGGGTATAAGGGGAAGAGCTGCATCTATTAATTAACTATCTGTACTTCTATGATAGGTCTCATATTCTTATAGTTCCACCATACTACATGTGAGGCCGCTATGCAACCTCTTGAGTTTGTGCGAAAATGGCGAGGTATTCAGGTCAACGAACGACGTGCATATTATGAGCATTTTACCGACCTCTGTTCTTTAGTTGGTGCTAAAACCCCGCTTGAGGAAGATCCCACAGGAACATTTTATACCTTTGAGGCCGGTGTTACAAAACTCAATGGTGGAAAAGGATGGGCTGATGTTTGGAAAAAAGGGTACTTTGCAATTGAATATAAAGGCAAGCATGGGAATCTTAACCGCGCTTATGATCAACTTCTCCAATATCGTGAGGCTCTATTAAATCCTCCACTCCTAATCGTCTCCGATCTTGACAGTCTCGTTATTCATACAAACTTTACCAATACAGTCAAAAAGGTAACAACACTTACTTTAGATGAAACATTAACAAGAAATGGCCTTGATACAATTCGAAGTATTTTTTATGCTCCTGATACCTTTCGATCTCCAGTCACACCAGAGCGGGTAACCGAAGAAGTTGCTGCAAAGTTCGCCCGCTTAGCCCAGCTTATTACCCGCTATGAAAAACACACTTCTCCGCAAGAAATTGCACATTTTTTAACACGATTATTATTTTGTTTATTTGCAGAAGATGTCAATTTACTTCCAAAGGATATCTTCTCTCGTTTAGTGACTCAAACACGTGGGAAATCCTCTGCGTTTGCAGCCCAACTCAGCCAGCTTTTCAATGTCATGACTACAGGAGGATGGTTCGGCATTGAGGAGATACGGCATTTTAACGGGTCGCTCTTTGATAATGCAACGGTTTTACCCATGGATAGTGAAGCACTTGATATTCTAGTGGATATCTGCTCCTATGATTGGTCATCGATTGAACCAGCAATTTTTGGAACTCTGTTTGAACGTTCACTCGATCCGGCGAAACGGAAGCAACTGGGTGCACACTATACCAGTAAAGATGATATTTTACTGTTAGTCGAACCAGTTGTTATTCAACCTTTAAGGGAAGAATGGAGTAAGCAAGAACAGGTTATCGAGGGATTAGTTACCCAGCGTAATGAAACAGTGGGTAATGATGTAACCAAAATTAATCGGCAAATTGAATTCCATATCAATACCTTCTTGCATAAACTGAGATCAATAAAAGTCCTTGATCCTGCCTGTGGAAGCGGCAATTTTCTCTATATCGCATTAAAATTGTTGCTCGATTTGGAAAAGGATGTTATTCGTTTTGGTGCTGATGCAGGCTTGCCGTTACAAATCCCACAGGTCAATCCAGAGCAATTTCTTGGGATGGAAGTTAATGCTTATGCTCATGAGTTAGCTCAAATTACGATTTGGATTGGCTATATTCAGTGGATGAAAGAAAATGGATTCGGAAATTTATCGGAACCTATCTTGAAGTCCCTCAAAACAATTCATCGTATGGATGCGATTTTAGCTTTTGATGCTGACGGGAATAGCATTGAGCCTGCCTGGCCTCAGGCGGATTACATTATTGGGAATCCACCGTTTTTGGGTGGCAATAAGATTCGGCAAGAGCTGGGTGATGGCTATGTTGACGCATTGTTTAGCCGTTATGCGGATCGTGTTCCTGCATTTGCTGATCTGGTGTGTTACTGGTTTGAAAAGGCTCGCGCAATGATTGGCAGTGACATAACTCGACGAGCTGGTTTTATTGCAACCAATTCAATTCGGGGTGGGTCGAATCGAAAAGTTTTAGAGCGTATCAAAACGTCTGGTGATATTTTTATGGGTTGGTCAGATCGCCCGTGGATTCTTAATGGAGCGGCAGTACGGGTGTCAATGGTGGGATTCGATAAAGGCGAAGAAATAATACATAGTTTGAATGGGATGATAGTTCAATCCATTAATGCAAACCTAACCCAAGACATTGATACAACTAAGGCTTTAATCCTTCCTGAAAATAAAAATATTATTTTTGGAGGAACAAAGAAAGGTGGAAAATTTGATATTACACAAGGTATATATGATGTATTGATGCAGAGTCAAAATAATCCCCATGGCCGTCCCAATAGCGATGTAATTAAGCCATGGGTCAATGGACAAGCGTTATTAGGAAAGGGAGAAAAACGATGGGTTATTGATTTTGGCGTAGATATGTCTCTGGAGGATGCAAGTCAGTATGAAAAAATATTTGAGTATATCAAAAAAGAAGTTTATCCTATTCGTATAAATAATAGGATGGAGAGCAGAAGCAAGCATTGGTGGCTTCATTCTTTTACAGCCCCATCAATGCGGCATGCAGTCGCCACTATCTCAAGATATATCGCTACGCCTCGGGTATCAAAATACCGACTTTTTGTATGGGTTGATAGCAACACAATCCCAGATGATGGGACATATATTGTTGCCCGCGACGATGACTATTTTATGGGTGTGTTGCATTCAAAAATCCATGAGTTATGGGCATTGCGGCAAGGAACATTTCTTGGGGTTGGAAACGATCCACGCTATACCCCAACCTCAACCTTTGAAACCTTTCCCTTCCCATGGCCACCAGCGAAGGAACCCAAGGATTCACCGCTGGTTAACGCCATTGCCGAGGCAGCAAAAGAGTTAGTTGAGAAGCGGGATCGGTGGCTGAATCCGGCTGGAGCAACCGAGGCCGATTTGAAAAAGCGCACGTTGACCAATCTCTATAACGAGCGGCCAACGTGGCTCGATTTGGCGCACAAAAAGCTGGACAAAGCGGTGTTTGCGGCCTATGGGTGGCCGGATACCTTGACCGATGATGAAATCCTTGGCCCTTTGCTGGTCCTCAATCACGATCGGGCGGCAGGCTAGGCGGGGAATGGTGGGGGGCGTGCGCGTTTATCAAGCAGCACGCTCCGGCTTGGTAGCAGTGCGGGTTTTACTTTTGTCCACTATCCCTCAAGATGCTGGAATTTTATCGCTAAAACACCACGACCCTGATTCGGGCTGTGCTATCAACCGACCAGGGTCGTGGTGTGAATTGTCATTTTGCTCGTGAGCCTGCGCAGTATCCTACGAGCGATTGCAGTATATCATAGCGACTTTGGGGCTTACAAGAGCCGCCGATTGGCACTGTCAAGGCTGATCGGTGGCTTTCACCCAACTTGCGCTACGAGGGCGCACACGGTTGCTTAAGCAGCTTGAGTGTCATAGGCTAGTCAACGAATTGGTTTTCGGATGTCTTACTCCGAATGATGCCTGCAAACAATAAGAGCGCTTCACGAAACTTGTCATGCTCGACTACAACGAGCTTGTGTAATCCGTCTAATGTGTGCGGTTGATTCGCGGATGTTGATATGGCTCCTATGGGTCGTGGCGATAACTCATGTATCAAGGCATTTCGCAATACTTTCAGTTCACTGGTCTTGCCTATATAAGCTATGCGTATCTTATTGAACGCGTCAAAAAAATAGCATTGGTTATCATTCCCTTTAATCTTTGTAGGGATACTTTCATCAAATAATGTTTTCCATTCACTATCTTTTTTAGGAGGTATCAGACCAAAGTATGCGGGAAGCGCATATTTTGTAAGTCGCTCCCAGGATGATGTGATTCTTATAATACAGTTTTCTAGATACGTCCATGCTCGTAATATGCCAATATTAACTTGGCTCATACTGATTATATTTACATTGGCCCCTAATTTCTTTCTTCGGTTTTTATACCTCTGCAAATCTGATAGATTCAAAAAATCATAAACACCTATATCTACCCACTGATTAAATAATGTATCAATCTGGGTTTCTGGGTACAAAAATCGCCCAAATCCCTCAAGGTTACAATTGATAAGCATAAACTGGCTGTCTATTTCCAGAGCTATTCCAACGGTTTTAATACGGTTTTTCATTTCATCATCAAATACGTGCCATGCACTAGGCCAAGACTTTTGGTATGTTATTGATTTGCGGATAACCTTATTGTTGCCATCGAGCTTGGCCGGAAGCCCATAAAGATAGAGGGCATGGAGGTTTCTTAAATTTGCACGAATGCTCTCTGGTATGTCGATCACTGACTCTTCTTGTTTATGAGTTTCATGAGAGGTTTTCGTCCATCGTACTCCTATACCCATTACGGATTCATTTTCGTTGATATTGAGATCTTCCATGATGCCCTCCCAGCATTATCCTGTCAGAACAACAATGCGGCGTTAATGATAAATATATGACATCTTCGCTTGACCTACTAGGCTGCATGAACCAATACATGCCGTTTAATACTCTATTAAGAGTGTTGGTACACTCAAATGGCCGCTAGGCCGCTCTGGCAGTGGTGCGAGGGGTGTTTGTGGTAGTGCAGTCGTAGTGAAGCTGTAGTGCAATGGTAGTGAAACGGTAGTGCAGTGCGATTGAGGGATTGACCAAACGGCTGTGGCATGATTGAATTGTGGGGAAACATTTTGTTGGGGGTGGCTATGACAAGGTACGAGCAACCTTTATTCCAGCTTCGAGACGGGGTAGGCCGTTTATGCTCTAGTGGTTCACTAGATGAGCGACTGGACGGTGCTTACGGGCATTTTGCCGCAACGTCCCTTTTCTTTACTGCAATAGATGATACAGCAATCGACACATTAGTTGCGGTGCGCGATGTCTATTCCCGTTTAGTGGAAGCATTTGCTGTTCATGGCGGGCGAGGTGGGTCTGACCATGAATCTATAAAAGGCGATTTAACACCAGCAGGTTTTGATACAATCGCGCAGTTATATCTAACTCTTTATGATACACTACGAGGCCAAGACCTCTAAACGACAAAACGACGGTCGCCGGAGCGCACACGCCGTTTTGTGGAAGCATCACTTCATATCAAGGAGTACTTGGTACTACCCCAAGTGCTCCCTTCTTTATTAGCCCTGCGCCAGCCAGAGATCGAGTTGCTTGATCGGTGCTTCGGGCGTAACACTCACCTCACCTGTCACGAGATTAACCGAGGTTTCCGCCAGTGTATAACTGCGTTTGTTGATCGCACCGGATAAATCGCCGATGGTGATCACGTCGCCCCGACTGAGCAGGTCAAGCGGCTCTCTTACGTTGTACTCATTGCGCACGGCGCGGACACCCAAGCTGGCGCGAACGGTCGGTGCAGCATCGGTTAGGGCTACACTGCGCAACGTGGCCGCTTCGGTCGCGTCGGTGGTTTCGCTGGCAATGGTGCGCTGGCGGACAATGCCTAAGGCATAGCGCTCGCTGGCGTTTTCCGCAAACGCGGTATAGAGTGGCTGGTTACTCGCGTTTTTGTAGGCAAAACGTACCTGATTGGTTGCCTCGCCCAGTGCTTTCTCTAACTCAATCGAGCCATCGACCAAGGCGAAGGTGCGGCCCACTTCTTTAGGGCCAAAGTACAGATATTGGGCATCGTCAACATAGGTGACATACTGCGCCTGATCAGCCAACTCCTGCACCACGCTTAAGCCCGATGCAGCCGACCATACGGCTTCCAAACAATCGCGACTACTCTTGCTGATCCGCGCACTGCTCTGCTTGATCCCGCTACCCGGGTTGGTTGTGAGGTTGCGGCTTAAGACATCCTCCACAATCTCTTTGTCCGTGACCACAATCCCGCGCACCGTGCTGCCCAGAACGTGGGTCTTGGTGAAGGCGGCTTGGAATTGGGTCGCGGTGACGGCCAAGACTACGACGCTCTCACTATTCGCGCCGCCGCTTTCGATGGTCAGGCGTTGGCCAACCGCGATATTGGCGGTACTCGCCACGGTCACAAAGGCTGTGCCGATGGCAATCGCGCCGCTGGTCGTGGTGTTCACCATATTGGTGGTGACGGTGGCCACGCGGAGGTTGCTGATCTTCAGGTAATCATCGCCTGTTTCGCCAATATAGGTTGCCAGCGCCGCGTTGTAATACATCGCAACACTAACCAAGGGCCGCGCCGCGAAGGTGAAGCACATGGAGCCAGTTTGGGCCGTGCCGTTGCCGAGGGCAATCGTGGTGGCTCCGGTTTGGCTGCTGTAGTCGCGCTCGGCAGCGAGGAAGGTCGCCAGCCAATTGGTTGGGCCTTTGAACCGCCAATCGAACTGAATCACCTGAAAGCCGGTAGTGTTCAGATTCGCCGGAATGAACATGGATTGACGGCCAATCCCCTTGGCGTTCGAGAATTGTTCGTTTTTGCGCGGAGACAGGCTGATCGTGCTATCGTCGTGGCGCATCTCCCAGCGCTCGGGCGTGGACGAGGCGGTTTCTACGGGCAACCAGCCATCGAGCTTGGTGACTGACCACCAGCCATCGTACTCCAAGTCATCGAGCGTGACGATCAGATTGTGGCATTCAATCGCCAAGCCCTGATCAATCAAGCGCAGGGTTACGGTGCGATAGCGCAAAACCTTGCCATCGTTGCGTTGCACCACAGCGGTCAATAATCGCGCTTGGGCATACAGCGTTTTGGCGATGAACGGCGCAAGGCGCACACTGGCGGTTAGGCCATTGGTGCTCAAGGTTGCGTCCGTGACCTGGCGATCAAACCGTGCCAGTTGCACATTGGTGAAGGGATCATAAAGCGAAATCGCGTACTGCATTGACCCCTCCTACAGTGGAATAATCGCGCCGTTGAGGCGTGATGCTTGGACGGTCATGGTGCGAGCACTGGCGGCATTTTCGGTGGTGGCACTCCAGGCATTGCCATTGACCGCAAACAAATTGACATCCAGCTGGAGATCCTTCGTCAATGCCAAGGGATTGCTATCGGTGGGCACGGCTTGGGTCACGCCTGCGCTGGTGTAGGTCAAACTGGCATCGGGATTGCTCAGATAGCGGGCATCGACGGTGATCGTGGTGGTCGTGCTCGGGAGCGGCAGCGATGCGAACGGAATCACACTCCAGCCGCCTGCATCGGCGGCAATCGTCAGGATGGCGTTGATGTAGATCGCTCCAGCGTTGGTCAGATTGGTCAGCTTGAGTTGATGACCCGTGATTAAGTAGGGTGCGCTGGTTTGGCCAAGCGGGACAATGATCGGCGTGGCACTATCGACGAGGGTCGCACGGCCTTCGATCAACGCGCCATTGCTCCGCACGACAGGCGTAATGAGGAATGGTGCGGTGGTTTTGAGCATCGCCCATTGAATCACCGAGCGGCTATTGAGCGGCCCAATATCCGTCAAGACCCCGTTCGGTGAATAGGATGGCGTGACGCTGGGAAAGTTGTAGAAACAGACCAGATTATCAGTGGCATAGACTCCTGATGCCTGAATTTGGCGTGACCAGCCAAAGACACTGGGACTGGGCGCAAACAACCACGCCGCCGATTTGACCATTTTGCCACGTGGCGCGACGGCAATCAATCCACTAATGGTTGCGCCGTTGGTCGCTGCGGCCACGTTCAGGGTGAGGTTGGTGGGGCTTTCCAGCGGGGCTGCGCTGCCGCTGAAATTCGGCTGATGAATAGTGGCAATATTGGCACTGGCGCTGGTGCTGCTGCTCACACTACTGGCGGCGCAACGCAGCGGACGACAGAGAAAGGTGACAGGCACATTCAGAATCCACCAAACATCATTGTCTTGGATCAAGGTGGGCGATGTGCCAACCATGGGCGTATCGCCTGCGCGGCCCATCACCAGCATATCGCTATGGACGGTGGTATCACTGGGCTTGGTACGCCACACGACTGCGCTACTATAGCCTTCTTCATAGAAACGCTCAGCATCATCGAGCAAGACCATCAGCGCGTGATAGGCGGCCCACGCCTGATCTTCATTGGTTCCGCCGAAGATGTTCACGGCAAACGATTGCACGCTCGGCTGAAACTGTTCGCCATTGGAGATCAGACGGCGGTCACGCTGCGGCACTTGCGGCTGCCATGAGCCATCGACGAGCCAATAACAGGTGGTTCCTTCGGTTGGGTTTACGCCAGCAGGCATGAAATCAATCACGACGCTGCCATTGCGCAAGAGTTGCATGGTTGTCATAAATCCGCCCTCCTTTGGGCGGGGGTTTGGTTGGGTTAATGGTCGTGTGTGCAGGGTTGTTTCAGCCCTGCACACGGTCAATCGTTATTTGCCATATGGATTGGTTTTGAGCAGGATATTGGCGCTACCCAAAATATCTTTCATCTTCTT
>NZ_DOPT01000090.1:0-19221 GCF_003512625.1 Herpetosiphon sp.
CCGAGGAAGAGGGGATTAAAACAAACGGTGATTCAGTCCCAATGACAACAATATTAATTTCAATCAACGCCCCGAGGAAGCGGGGATTAAAACCATCTCTGGCGTGCCACAGGCGGCGAGCAGAACGAGCATATTTCAATCAACGCCCCGAAGAAGCGGGGATTAAAACAAATGAACGCTCGGCAGTTTAGAAAATGCACGAGAAAATTTCAATCAACGCCCCGAGGAAGGGTATCGTATAAAGATAGTTTTCGAGACGTTCGGATTCCGTGATTAGGTTTAGGCTTCACACTCAATCAATCAGCTGCCAGATTTGGCCCCAGGTTGCGGGAATTGTCAGCTGTAATTGGCCATGCTGCACCTTGATTTCCCCGCCATTCAAGCGATCTTCAAGCAGTGAGCCTTCACCAAATGGCACAACAAATCGAATTGTTTGGGCGGTTGGGGCGGCATTCAATGCGACCACAATTGTTTGCTGCTTAGTCCAACGCACAAACACAAGCTGTTCAGCCTGTACATATATTTGGGCATATTCGCCATAACGTAAGGCAGCATATTCGTGGCGTAGCTGGCTCAATTGGCGAATCGCTGCCAGTAAATCTGGTTGTTGGGCCTGAATTTGGTCGGGTTGAGGCAAGGCTGGTCGCAAGGCTTGGTCGCTGGTGGCGGTTTTCTGGCCGAGCAAGCCCCATTCGCTGCCATAGTACAGCGCAGGCATTCCTGGCATGGTGTAAAGCAATAGATGTAAAGGGTAGAGATGGGCTGGATTGTGCAAGGTGCTGGCGATTCGATCGACATCATGATTATCAACAAAGTTATACAACGGCATAGCCCGATAGATACCACCAGCGCCAAATTGACGATTGAGACTGTAAGCAATTTCAAAATAGTTGCGATCATTCAGGCTGGAATACAGGCCTTTGTAGGCTTCATAGTTGGTCACGCTATCGAGCATCGTTGGGTTGGCCCATTGGCGATAATCGCCATGCACCACTTCGCCAATCAATAGAAAATCACTGCGCAGGCTTTTGCAATGAGCTGCCAGCGCCGCCAAAAAATCATGATCGATCTGATCCGCAGCATCAAGCCGTAAGCCATCGATGCCAAATTGTGCAATCCATTGGCTGACTGCTTGGAAAAGATGTTCGCGCACTGCCGGATTGTGTAAATTCAATTTGACTAAATCGTAGTGCCCATGCCAACCTTGATAGCTAAACTGATCGCCATATGGGCTGTGTTGATTGAAATCCAAGCCCGCAAACCAATCGCTATAGCTCGAAGCCTGCCCATGGCTTTGTACATCGCGGAAGGCCCAAAAATCGCGGCCAACATGGTTAAACACGCCATCGAGTAACACACGAATGCCCGCCGCGTGGAATGCTGCAATCAACTGTTGTAAATCGTTGTTGCTACCTAGCCGCCGATCAACCGTGAAATAATCAATTGTGTCGTAGCCATGAGCTGTCGATTCAAACACTGGCCCAAGGTAGAGCAAGTTGCTGCCTAAATGTTGTAAGTGCTCAATCCATGTGTGCAATTGCTTGAGCCGCGCAATCGGTTCGCTGGTTTGATCATTGCGAATTGGTGCGCCGCAAAGCCCTAAGGGATAAATTTGATAACATTGTACGTCGTTGGCCCATGGATGCATAACTTCTCCTGTATACCAATCGGTATAGTGTGATGGCTAAAAAAATTTAGGAATAAATGCCATATGAAAATTGCTGAACTGCTTGGTGAATGATGTGCGGCGTTGCCTGAATTGCGCCACTGAGCCATAACCCAATGTAGGTGTTGATTGTGCCTAGCAAGGTAGCGGCATAGACCCGTTGACGACCGCGTATATTGCCATGAAAGCTGCTGGCTCGGACAAAAAAGCTTTCGAGCAAGGCTTGTTGTTGGGCCGCAGCGACCGCCACAATTTGAAAAGCCTCATTATCGGGCAGGCTAAACCACATTGCCAATTGCATACGATACAGCAGCGGTTCTGCTTGCGCAAAATCGAAATACAGCTGAAAAATGGCTGCCAAACTGGCTGGAACATCGTTGGCATGGGTTGTGGCATTGGCAAGCTGATCGATTAATGGCTGAAGCCGCTCGTTGATTAATGCCTCTAATACGCCACGTTTGCTGCCAAAGTAGTGGTAAAGCGTGGGCTTGGTAACGCCAGCGTGCTCAACAATTTCTTGCACGCCAATTGCGTCGTAGCCACGTTGGGCAAATAATTGTAAGGCCTGTTCTAACAGCGTAGCCCGATTATCCATGGTAACCTTTCTCTATACCGATGAGTATAGAGAGAAATGATCTACTTGTCAAGTAATCGGTTTAAGCATGGATTGCTAAGGCAGGCCGTGTGGTTTATCGTGTTGGTTCTATGAGTAGAAATTAGGAGGGTATTGTGGTACGGATTCCAACCTTGGCTGGCCTGATTCGCCGTCGTTTACTCCTCAATTTTCGCGCTGATCCAGAGGTTGTTCAAGCCTTATTACCAGCACCATTTAAACCGCAACTTTATCGCGGCTGGGCGATTGTGGGCATTTGTTTAATTCGCTTAGAACAGCTGCGTCCGCTTGGCTTGCCAAGCGGGTTCGGCTTGCGAAGCGAAAACGCTGCCCATCGTTTTGCCGTAAATTGGCAGGCGGTTGATGGCTCATTGCACCAAGGAGTGTATGTACCACGCCGCGATTCATCATCGCTTTTAAATAATTTAGCAGGTGGACGGTTGGTTGCTGGCGAGCAGCATCATGCGCATTTTGTGGTTGACGATAATGGCTACACTGTTCAATTACGAATGCGTTCGGGCGATGATCAGGCCTCAATTGAGGTTGTCGGTACAACCTGTGAAAGCTTACCGCGCGATTCGATTTTCGATCTTGCTGCCGCCTCAAGCTTTTTTGAGCATGGAGCGTTGGGCTATACTGCAACCAAACATGGGCAACGCTTTGATGGATTAACCCTCAATGTTCAGCATTGGCATGTCCGTCCATTTGCAGTTGATCAGTTTGATTCGAGCTATTTTCGCAATCAACAAAACTTTCCTGTTGGCAGCATTGAATTTGATCATGGCTTAATTATGCGTGATGTTCAACATACATGGCAAAGCGTTGCCTCATTATCGGTAGCTTGATTTTGGCTTGGTCATCAGTTTGAAACGATCGCCGTGCTATAATCGAGCCGATTATCCTACCTGTTGCTGCGTGCATCAGCAGGCCAAGAGGGTTAATGTCTATGATTTATCAAGCCAAGGATAGCCGCTACACCAGCATGCGCTACAATCGCAGTGGCAAAAGTGGCCTGAAATTATCAGCAGTTTCATTAGGGTTATGGCACAATTTTGGTGGCGTTGATGTCTATGAGAATGGGCGGTCGATGGTGCTGCATGCCTTTGATCATGGCATTACTCACTTCGACCTCGCCAATAACTATGGCCCGCCGCCAGGCTCTGCCGAAGAAAATTTTGGCCGGATGCTCCAGCATGATCTTAAACCCTACCGTGATGAATTGGTGATTTCGACCAAGGCTGGCTACTATATGTGGGCTGGCCCGTATGGCGATTGGGGTTCGCGTAAGTATCTGGTTTCCAGCCTTGATCAAAGCTTAAAGCGCATGGGCTTGGAGTACGTTGATATTTTCTATCATCATCGCCCCGACCCCGAAACGCCGCTCGAAGAAACCATGCAAGCCCTCGATCAGATTGTACGTAGTGGTAAGGCGCTCTATGTGGGGCTTTCCAATTATTCTGCTGAGCAAACTGCCGCCGCGAGCGCGATTCTGCGCCAACTTGGCACACCATGTTTGATCCACCAACCATCCTACAATATGTTCAATCGCTGGGTTGAGGGTGGTTTGTTGGCAACCTTGGCCGAGCAAGGCATTGGCTGTATTGCTTTTTCGCCGCTGGCCCAAGGCCTGTTAACTGATCGCTATTTGCAAGGCATTCCAGGCGATTCGCGTGCCGCCAAATCGCATGGCTTTCTCAAGCCTGCCCATATTACCGATAGTGCTTTAGCTAAAGTTGCTCAGTTGAATGATTTGGCGCAAGCTCGCGACCAAACTTTAGCCCAAATGGCCTTGGCTTGGGTGTTGCGCCACCCAACTATGACCTCAGTGTTAATCGGAGCTAGCCGTATTTCGCAGATCGACGATGCCATTACAGCCCTCAACAATTTGACATTTAGTGATGAAGAACTTGCTACGATTGAAACCGTTCTAAGCGAGTGATTTTCCTTGGGAATATGTCCCTCACCCGCCGAGCGAGGCGAGGGAGAACCACGAAACCAAAAGCCCCTCGCCCACCGCAGTGGGAGAGGGGTTGGGGTGAGGGAACGTTAAAACCCGCCCTTATCGAACGAAGGTTATTCAGCTTGCCATAAGGCCGGAACAGCCTCAGGAGTCCAAGTTGATAACGAGGTATGTGCTTGTAAACAGCGATAGATGCGCCCGTTGTAGCTGACCCGATCGCCCACTTTGTAGGCTCGCATATTGCCATCCCACGCTGCAACGCCGTTTGGGGTTGCCGTGGCAGGTTGTGGGGTGGCGGTGGCTGGGCGTGGGGTGGCGGTGGCTGGGCGTGGGGTGGCGGTGGCTGGGCGCGGGGTCGCAGTTGCTGGACGTGGCGTTGCGGTGGCGGGTCGTGGCGTTGCCGTCGCAGGGCGTGGGGTTGCAGTTGCAGGGCGTGGGGTTGCGGTTGGGCTGGTGCTGCTGCGGCTTGGCGACCAATAATTGCCCGACATCAATAGCAAACATTGCAGCGTTACGGTATCTTCGAAATAATCTTGGTGATTACTGCGCACCGCATCGTAAACTCGATTGAGCCATTGCTGGCTGGCTGGCACGGTCATGGCTGCAACCCCAAATGGCGCTGCAAAGAAGGTGCTGAAATAGCCACTATCGGGCAAGGCCGTACCATTCAAGCTATAGCCAGCCCGAATATTGCTTGCTGTCCCACCAGTGGCTTGCTCGATCCAACGCGAGATTTTTTGAGCTTGACGTAATGAAGCAGCGTCGCCAAAAATCACGGCATCGGCTCCCAAGCGCCATGGCACACGACCCGAGTTATAGTAATAATTGCCATCGTTTTCGCTTTCCAAGAAGTTGGCAGGCGATGGCTTAGGCGTTGTGTTGGCTTGCACCACAAAATCGGGCATCAAGCCAGTATTGGGGCTATATTGGGCTTGAATGCTATCAACCACACCTTGGGTTTTGCTCAGCACCGTATCCCAAGTGGCATTGCCAGTAAAGGCTCGGTAATCGCGGAAGTGGCTGGGCATAAAATCTGAGGGCCGTGGCGTATATTGGCTATGCGGGCTACCATTCGGCGAAACCCAATCGCCCAACATGGGCAAGCGGCTATTTGGCCCAATGGTCGATGATAAAACCCCATCCAAAACCGTGTTTGCCGCGCTGGCATAATTGATTCGACCAGTGCTACCCCATTGAGCATCGGCCAAAATCAGGCCATAAGCGATATCAGCATCGCCATCGAAAGCACTATCATTGCCCGAGCCATCGCTAGGAATGCGCCAACCCATCAGGCGCGAATCGATATTGCTGGGATTGGTGCGCGAAAACTCCCATAAACCATCAAAAATTGTTTGAGCTTCGGGATCATAGCCCGCCATTAAGGCCATAATCACCATGCCATAACCTTGGCCTTCGGAAACGGTTACGTTGGGCGCACTGCTGCCAAAACTAATCCGATAGTAGGGGTTGCCAGCACTGCTCGTGCCAGCGCGAACCACATAGCGGCTTTTCCAAACATCATAAAATGCCTTAACATCGCTATCAAGTTGGGCTTGGCTGCGATGATTGGGCTTGATCGTGCCGCTGGCATATTGGGTATGTTGGGGAAACGGGCGACGTGGCGTGGCGGCAGCATATGATGATTTACTGGCGAATAACGGCACAATCACCGCGCAGATCGCCAAAATCAAAATAGCTCGTTGAATTAAGCGTGAGCCAAAAAAAGAGCGTGGTTGTTCAGCCATCTATAAAGTCCTCCAAGTTGCTGGAAAGTTATTCCAATGAACTTAGTAACGAATCTAGCATACAGCAAGCGCTAAAGTCAAGAGATTTATTAAAATTTCTTTATGATTCTCATTTATTTGCTAGTGAGGCTGCGTGTTTAATCAACCTTCTGATGGATGAGTTGCTCAATAATCGGGCCTATACTAGCGCTAGATCAGTCTGATAAGGAGCGATTAGCGTGTTAAAAGGCAACTTAGTTACTCTGCGATCGATCGAGCGTGAAGATAGCAAAATCTTGCATGAGCTCGAAAAAAATGTTGAATTGGTGTTGCTTGGTGATGGTACCTGGTCGCCAACATCGTTGGCGAGCATCGAAAAGCGCTTCGAGAAACACCTTGAGAATCCTGAAAAGTCGTGGTTTATCATCGAAGTTGAGGGGGTGGTGATTGGCACGATTGGGTTGCACCATCAAGATCGGGTCGCCCAATGCAGCGAATTTGGGATTGGTATTTATCATCCCGATTATGTGGGCAAAGGTTATGGCAGCGATGCGATTCAAGTGTTATTAGGCTGGGCTTTCAGAATTCAAAATTATCGACGAATTTGGCTCACCACTGGCAGCAATAATCCCCGTGCGGTTGCAGCCTATGAAAAGTGTGGTTTTATCCACGAAGGACGGTTGCGTCAGCATTTTTACAATAATGGCGAATATGTCGATGTGATTCAAATGGGCATGCTGCGCTCAGAGTGGGAAGCGAAGCGCCCAGAGCATAAAGCATAGAACCATAAAGGTTAGGGATCAAAGGCGTATTAGGCTATGGAATAGGATTAATCACTCGAAGACCAATCCCATTCCATGGCCTAGTGCCAATAGCCTATCGCCTAATGCGTTCGCGCCACAAAAGTTAACACAACGCTGCTAATTATGATCTTGCAATGCAACAATCGCTGCCGTACCATACGTCATAGCAACGTCAGCAATCAAAGCTCCGTCATCATTATTACAATATCAATCGGAATGTGCATTGCCGAAAGGATCGGGCTATGGAATGTTTTGAGTGTGGTGAAACAATTAATCCCAATTTACGCTATTGTTTACATTGTGGGGTCTCGCTTGAGGCTATGTATGCAGCACCACCAACCATGCCCGCCGATAAATTGCCACCCTTGCCATTATTTATGCAAGCAGCGCCGCAGCCAGTAACCGTCGCGGCAGCGCGAGTGCAGCCCATCAGCCAGCCTGAAATGAATTACCAATTGCCCGTGATTGAGCAATTACGCGCCAATATCAAAGACCCCAACTTTTTGATGCAAGTTATTTATTTTTTGGTAATTGGCTTTTGGAGCAGCCAAATGTGGTTGGTCGCAACCTGGGTTTGCGCCTTGCTCGGCTTGAATATCACCCAACCAATGCTCAATTATTTGCCAACGATTACATTTTTGAGCCTGCCCCATACCGATGGCCTCGTGACTAGCCTGCGCAAAGAATTGCCACGCGGTCTCTGTTTGCTCTATGGCATTTGTGTTGGCTGGTATCTGAGCATGCTTTGGATGCAGGTTATCTGGCTAGCCACGGTTAGCGTTGTTGGCTTGCCTTTAGCCCAAAAAATGGGTCGCTTGTTGCCGAGCGTTATGTGGCTCAAGCCGCTGCCCAAACTAGATTAAACGATTCGATCGCCAGATCGTGTTAACCACCTCGAGCACGCTTCGCTCACGCGGAAAGCTAATTTGCTCTAGTGCATCGGGTAACAAAAACCACTGGGCATCGTCGATTTCCGAAAGCTGTGGCTTGAGACAGCCGCCAGTACAGCGAAACAGAAAAAACTCGACCCATTTATGCACAAAATGGCTCTCAACCCGAAACCAATATTGAATTGCCGAAAGCGAGCAAACGATTTCGCCGCGTAAGCCAGTTTCTTCGTTTATTTCACGGCGGGCTGCTTGGGCAAAGGTTTCGCGACCTTCACGATGGCCTTTTGGCAAACCCCAGCGTGTACTGTTATGGGTCGCAATCAGCACTACCTCAGGCACTTCATCCATCCAGCGATAGCAAACACCACCGGCTGAATAAGCAATACGACTTTTGCGAATCTGGCTCATTCATGCCTCCATCAGGTATCAAGATGCGAGCCGACCTAGGGCCGCCCGCATCTGGCGTTCAGCAAGCGTAATGCTGCTGAACAAGTATTCGATTTTGCTTGCTTCATCATATCATGAGACTGAGCGATCTTCGGCAAGCAAGCTCAAATTCTGCTTGATACCTAGCGATTTAGCGGGCTGAACGCCGTTTGAAGAAATAGGCCAAGCCTGCCAATGCCAACGCCGCCAATGCACTCTTTTTATGTCGAACCATGGTAATTCTCCTTATAATTAGTAATTCCTAAGCAGCAACTAAGCAGGATATATGCCATGTTTTTGTTACAATGGTAAGCAGTCTTTGTTACTGGAGAACAACCATGGCCCGTGATCGTTTGTTAGCTGGTGGCGCGATTTGGACGCTCGACCCAACGGTGGGTGTGGCTGAAGCAATCGCTTTGCGCGATGGTAAGGTATTGGCAGTTGGCAACAATGCCGAGGTTCGGGCAGCCATCAGCGCCGATTATGATTATATTGATTTAGCGGGGCGCAGCGTTATTCCTGGCATTTGCGATGCGCATATTCACTTGCTTTGGAGCGCATTGCTGGCCGATCAGATTGATCTGCAAGAGGTTGCTTCGTTTGAGCAGGCATTAGAAATTATTCGCCGCCACGCTGAACGCTTGCCCGCCGATGCTTGGGTGCTTGGCTCAGGCTGGGATCATAGCTTGTGGCAACGTGATTGGCCCACCGCCAGCGAGCTTGATCAGGTAACTGGTGGCCGCCCAGCTTTCATCACGCGCAAAGATTTGCACTCAGCTTGGGTCAATAATGTTGCCCTCCAACGTGCCAATATCAGCAAATTTAGCAGTGACCCCGATGGTGGTAGCATAGGCCGTGATAGCGCAGGCGAACCCAACGGTATGCTGTTTGAAAATGGTCAATTAGCAGTCAAAGCTTGCATTCCAGAGCCAAGCAATGCCCAAAAAGAGGCCAGCATTCAAACCTTCATCAAACGCATGCATCGGCGGGGTATCACCAGTTTGCATGTGCCCGAAGGCCCAGATTGCTTTGCAGCGGTGCAGGCACTTTATGGGCGGGGCGCACTCGAAATGCGCATTTTGCACCATTTACGCATGGATTTGCTTGATCATGCAGTGGCAATGGGACTCAAATCGGGCTTGGGCGATGCATGGCTGCGCTTTGGCAATTTGAAAATATTTAGCGATGGTTCGCTTGGCTCGGCTACTGCGCACATGCTCACACCATTTGATAATCTACCAGCCAATGCCCCGCATCCCTATGGCATTCCGATGTTGGATCGCGAAGATCTGTTTGCGACGATTGATCGGGCGATTGCCAATGATATTAGCGTGATTGTGCATGCTATCGGTGATGCTGCCAATCGCACGGTGCTCGATGCAATTGAGGCGGCCATCAAGGCCAATCCTGAAACCTTGCGACCCAGCCTTGACACTGGCCCGGTGGCGGCGCGAATTCCCAACCGCATTGAGCATGCCCAAGTTTTACACCCTGATGATATTCGACGCTTCGGCCAGCTTGGGGTGATTGCCTCGATGCAGCCAATTCATGCCACCAGCGATATTACCTTGGCTGATCGCTTGTGGGGCCAGCGTTCGCAATATGCCTATGCTTGGCGTAGTTTGCAGGCCAGCGGCGCGATTTTGGCCTTTGGCTCCGATGCGCCCGTTGAATCGTGGGACCCATGGGCTGGCTTGCAGGCAGCAGTCACCCGTCAACGCCCTGATGCCACGCCAGCAGGCGGGTGGTATCCTGAACAATGCTTGAGTTTAAACGAGGCACTGTGGGCCTACACGGTTGGCCCAGCAATTACCTCCGGTGAGCAAGCGTTTAAAGGTAGTTTGAGCGTGGGTAAACTCGCCGATTTGGTAATTCTTGATCAAGATTTAGCCCAAGTTGCCAACGATCAAGTAGCCAAGGTTCAAGTTGCCCAAACGATCATTGAGGGACAAACGGTATGGGAAGGTTAATCGGCATTTTCAGTTTAATCGTGATCTTGGTGGGCTGCACGGAACAACCAGCCGCGCCAGCGAGCAACCAAATAACGACAGCACCAACCATGATCCAAGCTAGCCCTGCGGTAGCACCATTGGAATCAACCAGCACGCCCAGCACAACCGAGCCAGTTTCATTGACCTTCACCACCTATCGCGATCCACGCGGAGTATTTGCGATCGATGTGCCCAGCAATTGGCGCACCGAATCGCTCAAAAATGGCATTGGAATCAGCAGTTTTGCCTATAATGCCAGCGTCGTAGTGACAATTTCGTTTAGTTGGCAGGCCGAACAACTTGATTCAACCAAAGCGGCAGAAATCGTCGAAATGGTTAAATCGCAGACTTTCGCCACCTATCTGACTCGCGATGTGCAATTGAATAGCGCCAGCGAAGGCGCGACCTACCGCCTTGAGGGTACAGCCAGTTTGAATGCCCAGCCGATGTATGTGCGCTTTGAACTGAGCCAAACCACAGGCGGCAGCATCATGTTGCAATCGTGGCTTGTGCCCCAAGATTTATGGCCCGATGTCGAAACGACGTTTTACACCCCAATGCAGCGCAGCCTCAGCATCGATGATGAAGCGGCAGCGGCCTTGGCTCAGGAATAAGGGATCGGCATGAGCAAAATCTGGACTATTGCCCGCCATGAATATTTAACCCATCTGCGCCGTCCGGGCTTTTTGATCTCGACCTTTGGCATGCCGCTGATGCTAGTTGGCTTGTTTGTGGTTGTTGTGATTGTGTTGTTGATCTCATCGCAGGTCAAGGCGATTGGCTATGTTGATCAAAGTGGCTTAACCAGTGGATTACAATCCGAAGTTGCGTGGGAGAGCAGTTTGGGCACAGTCCAAATTCGTCAATATGCCAGCTTAGATGCGGCGAAGGCTGCCTTACAAGCCGAAACAATTGATGCGGTGTTTGTTGTGCCCGCCGATTTTCTTAGCAGTGCGACAATTGAAGGCTATGCCCTTGAAGCCTTGCCCCAGCTTGCCGAAAGCCAATTTAGCGGTTTTTTACGGGCAGTTTTGGCTGCGCAGTTGCTCGATGAGCCAGATGTGGTATTTCAGCCGATTCGCAAGCTTGATAGCATTGTGCTTGATGCGCCGCCCGAAGAGGCTCGCCGTTCGGGTTTATCGATTGCTGTGCCAATTTTCTTTGGCATTTTGCTGCTTGGTTCGACCTTCGGCAGTGGCTCATACCTGATGATGGCCTTGATCGAAGAAAAAGAGCAGCGGATTATGGAGATTTTGGCTAGCTCGCTCTCGACCTATCAAATTATGACTGGCAAAATTCTGGGCTTGGGCGCGTTGGCCTTGACCCAGTTGAGCATCTGGGCCAGCGGTGGCTTGGTATTATTGGGCTTTGCCGCAGCTCAATTTGATTTAATCGGCGAGCAAGGTATCAGCATTGGCGTGATTGTGCTGGGGTTTATGTTGTTTTTTCCCAGTTACTTTATTATTGCTGCCACGCTCAGCGCCATCGGGGCAGCCGTAACCAGTGCCCAACAAGGCCAGCAACTGACCGGGATTGTAACCCTGTTATGTACGATGCCACTGTGGTTTATTGCCGTGTTGAGCAATAATCCCAACGGCGCGTTGGCGCTTGGCTTTAATCTATTTCCTTATACCGCTCCCGTAACGTTGCTACAACGGGTGATGAGCGGCAGCGTGCCAGTCTGGCAGCAAATCGCCACGGTGGTTTGGCTGTGGATTGCTGCTGGCTTGATCACTCGTTTTGCGGGGCGGATTGTCCGAATTGGCTTGTTGCGCTATCGTCAAAGTTTGCGCTTACGCGATTTGTTGCAGCTTGGCAAACTTTAAAGGGTAGCGGCAAGCTGCAAGGCGGCATACGGCGTTGGGGCGGTGCGAACCATGCCCAAATCGATGCGCTGGCGAACTAAGGTTGTAGCCAAATCAGGGCTGATGCCACTCAAAATCACCGAACTGCCCAATAAACGAATCGCGCTGGCAAGGCGCAGCAATTGTTGGGCAGTTTGGGCATTGACGTTACTGAGGCTGGTAATATCCAAAATAATCGCATTAGCGCGGCGCTGATTAACTGCCGCCAAAATTCGATCAGTCAATTGGGCCGCCCGTTGATCATCAACATAGCCAATGATTGGCGCTAGCAAGACTTGCTCGGCAACCTCAACAATCGGCGTTTCCAAGGCGGCGACGGTTGCCAACAAGCGTTGTTGCTCCTCGGATTGGGTCTGCAAGCTGCTGGCGCGATCTTCGGCCTCTTGGGCGTAACGTTGCGCCATGCCGCGCTCAGTTTGAGCCAAATCAAGCGCCTCGGTATTGGCCTGTTGGGTTTGTTCCAAAATCAAACGCCCCAACCACAAGCAACCAGCAATAAAGGCATAGCAAATCGCATAATCAACTTTAAGATAGGGCGTATCGCTATCGGCCCGCAACCATGTCACGACAATTGCCACCAGAGCTGTGACGATTGTGGTACGCGAATCGGTGACCACAAAAGCCACTGCCATCGGAGCCAACAACACTGGTGAGAAGTAAATATCTTTGGCAGGATCGATCAGCAATAACACAGTGATTGCAGTTGCCACCACCACGCTGGCAATTGGCACCCAAGGCCAATTTCGCCAAGCCCCAAAGGCCAAGCCGAGCGTCAAAATTGGCAAAATGCCAAGGCCGATTAACACTTCAGGTGCACCATCATTGAATGCTAAGAAGAGTAAGCCCAAAATACTCATGACCGATTCAAATAGCAACAAGCTTAACAAGGCGAAACGTTGACTCAGACGCATGATGGCGGTTCCTTTATCGTGTGCAGGGCGATGCCTTGTCTATTCTAACAGGATTGCAAGCGTTCTCAGGGTGATTTTTCAGCCCCCGCAAGGTGAACATTGCTATACCTGTGGGTTGGGATAGGCGGTAAGCCAAATATCTGCCCCGATTTGCTCACTACTGCGTACTTGCCAAAGCTGCGCTTCGCTCATACGGGCAATGCCAACTCCAGCAACCGGACTTGGCGCAACTCCTCCAATAATCTTGGGTGCGATTACGACCTGAACTTTTTGAACCGCCTGCGCCGCCAAAAATGCCGCTATCGTTTCGCCACCGCCCTCAACCATTAACGAGCTTATGCCCCGTTGACCAAGCTCGTTCAACAAGGCCGGAATTGAAACCCGACCCTCAAGATTGCTCGGCAACTCAAGAATTTCAGCATTGTTGAGGCTCGCTCGCCATGCAGCACTAGCGGCGGCAGTTGTGGCAATAATCGTTGAGCCAGGCACAGCATCTGCCAACATCGCCGCGCTGGCGGGCATGCGCCCACGCGCATCGAGCACAACACGCACGGGGTGTTGCACTGGCCGCCAATGTTGCTCAAGCCGCGTGGTTAATAAGGGGTCGTCGGCCAATACCGTGTTGATACCCACCAAAATTGCATCAGTTTGGTCGCGCAGTTCATGAACTTTTTGGCGCGAAGCTGGCCCGCTAATCCAACGGGCATCGCCAGTGCGGGTAGCAATTTTGCCATCAAGACTCATAGCATATTTGACCGTCACAAAGGGCTGTTTGGTGACAATCCAATGGCGAAAGGCCTCAGTCTGGCCAATTGCCGCCGCTTCATATTCAGGAGCAAAGCCAACTCGAATGCCTGCCGCTTGCAAAACTGTCGCCGCATCGTGCTCGAAACGCGGGTTGGGATCACGCGAGGCAATGATCACCTCGGCAATTCCAGCGGCAATAATCGCATCGGTACAAGGCGGGGTGCGCCCCCAAATCGTGCAAGGCTCCAAGGTGACATATAAACTTGCACCACGAGCTTGTTCGCCAGCCTCGCGCAAGGCCATCACCTCAGCATGGGCTTGGCCTGCTGGCTGAGTATGGCCGCGCCCAACAATTTGGCCCGCCTGTACCACCACCGCGCCCACCGCCGGATTCGGACTAGTACGACCAAGCGCCAGCGCAGCTTGTTCAAGCGCTGCCTGCATAACATTCAGATTCATCAGCCTGCTCATTTCAATCAGCGATTCAGCCGTATAATACAGGCGGTCTGGTGATTGCGCCAAAAAGCTTCCATGAGACCGATTTCAAACATTGCAGTAATTCATGTCAAAGGAGACCGCATGACGACTGTGGAGCAACATTTTCCTGCTGATTTTATGTGGGGCACAGCCACCTCATCGTACCAAATTGAAGGCGCGGTGCATGAAGATGGCCGAGGCGAATCAATTTGGGATCGATTTAGCCATACGCCAGGCAAGACCAAATTTGGCCAAACTGGCGATATTGCCTGCGATCACTATCATCGTTACCCTGAAGATTTAGATTTAATGCGTGAGTTAGGCTTGGGCAGCTATCGTTTTTCGCTTGCTTGGCCACGACTTTTCCCCGAAGGCAAGGGCAAAATCAACCAAGCTGGGCTAGATTTTTACAAACGGATTATCGAGGGCTTGCACCAGCGGCATCTCACGCCGATGGCCACACTGTATCACTGGGATTTGCCCCAAGCCTTACAAGACAAGGGCGGCTGGATGAATCGTGATACAGCTTTGCGTTTTGCTGAATATGCCGAGGCCATGTATCGCCAATTAGGCGAGAGTGTACCATTTTGGATCACCCATAACGAGCCTTGGGTTGCAGCATTTGTTGGGCACTTCCAAGGTCGTCACGCCCCAGGCATCAAAGATTTGCCAAGCGCAGTCAAAGCCTCGCACCATCTGCTGTATTCGCATGGCTTGGCAACCCAATTGTTCCGCGAAAGCAAGTTAGCGGGCCAAATTGGCATCACACTGAATTTAACCCCAGCCTACCCAACCCACGACACCCCCGACGATCATGCAGCAGCTTGGCGCAACGATGGCTATGGCAATCGCTGGTTTCTCGACCCCATTTTCCGTGGTAGCTATCCAGCTGATACGGTTGAGTGGTTCCAACAACACCATCAAATTGAAATGGATTATGTGCAGACTGGCGATTTGGCCGTCATTCAACAACCGATTGATTTCTTAGGCATCAACTATTATTTCCCGAATCGGATTTCGGCTGCCGATGAAAGCAAATTTTTGGCACTCGTTAATAGCCCGGCAATTGGCGAAACCAGTTTTCGTGGCTGGGAAGTTGTGCCAGCGGCATTTGCTGATTTATTGAAGCGGGTGCAGCGCGATTATGGCAATACGCCAATTTATATCACCGAAAATGGTAGTGCCTTCGCCGACCTCAAACGGGCCGCAGATGGTTCAGTCAACGACGGCGATCGCATGAGCTATTTGCACACCCATTTGGAAGCAGTGGCCGATGCGATTGCGGCTGGTGTGCCAGTCAAAGGCTACTATGCTTGGTCGATGCTCGATAACTACGAATGGGCCGAAGGCTACGATGAGCGCTTTGGCATTATCGAAGTCGATTTTGCCACCCAAAAGCGCACGCCCAAACGAACAGCCCGTTGGTATCAGCAAATTGTGGCCAATAACGGCTTGCCAAGCTTGCCCGCCGACGTGCAAGCGCTAGCCGAACGCTACCGTAATTGCCCAATTGGCCCACAAGATTAAGCTTAGGATCGATTGAATCCCTTACCCCCAGCCCCTCTCCCGCAGGCGAGGGGGAACTGCTCAGGGAATACGCCCCTCGCCCGCCGCAGTGGGCGAGGGGTCGGGGTGAGGGCATAGCAATAACCAAAATCAGCCATACTTGGGCATAAATCGCAACGATATTGGTTGGTAGCAAGCCTAAAATTGTTAAAATATCTATATTGCTAGCTAGCCTATTTGCTGCTATATTAGAATAATCTTTTAGCAGGTTTACACTTCGGGGATTCTTCAAAAAACATCACTCGTTGCACGGATCGAACTGGGTTGCTTGGTCCAAGGCAGCGCATGGTGTTTGGTAAATCAGCCATGAATTCTACGTCGTCCATGGTCTGATGGATAGGAAACACTATGCGAGCACGTGTTCGTCGTCGAGTTACGTGGATCATCACACTCTCTGCATTGCTGCCATTGCTTAGTGTTTGGATATTAGTTTTATATATCAGTTATCGCGCCGAGGAGCAATCGGCTGAGCGCCAACAAGTGGCCTTAACTGATTTGGCTGCCGAAGATTTTCGCCGATTTTTATTCAATACCACGATTGAACTGCAAGATGTTGCCGAGAATATTGCCCGTGAAACTGATCCGCAAACAATTACGGCTCAACAACTATCAACATTAGGGCTATTTCGTTCAAGTTTTGCCGAGGTAGCGATTTATAGCGCTGATGGTCAGCGTCAGGTTGCTAGCTCGCGCTTTGGTGATCCGACCTTGCCAATGTCCTTAACTGGCGCACAGTTGTTGGCAGATCTTAGTACGCGTCGCGTTTCATTCGCCGACCCACCCTCATTTACTGGCACCATTTCACGCAAATTAGCACCGCAAGAGATTCCACGCTTTCGGGTTGCGACCCAACTGCTTAGCTCAAACAATCAAGCACTCTTTTTGGTAGCCGATGTCAGCATGCAACGGATTTGGACGAGCACGACCCGAATTGAAACCGCTGCTGAAATGCGCGTGTTAATTCTGACTGAGCAAGGCGATCTGATTAGCGCCGCCAAAATTGAATCGTTGCTAGAACACCCTGAGATGCGCGGAATACCGTTGCTTGGTTCTGAAGCAACCGTCGCAACTTATGAGAGTGTCTTTGGTGAAGAAGTTTTAGGCGTGCGCACCTCAATCGAGCCTGTCGATTGGATTTTAGTGGTTGAACGACCGCTAGAAGTGATTTATGGCAATGTTGGGCGCTTAGCCGTCAGTTTGCTGATGATTATTTTTATTGCAACCCCCATTGTGATTGGCGTTGGTTGGTATGTTGGGCGGCGGATCGCTGGCCCAATTCAAACCTTGTATGCAGGCGTAACCCGATTTAGCGAAAACCCCAACAATTTCGAGCCAGTGTTGCTTGATACCCGCGATGAACTGGCCAGCCTCGCTGGGGCTTTCAATACCATGGCTAGCGGCCTGAATGCCTCACAAAAGCGGTTGGCTAACCTCAACGAAGAGCTTGAGGCCCAAGTTGTTGGTCGTACCAGCGAATTACACAATGCCTTGGCCGAGGTTCAAGCCCAAAATCTCGCCCAAGAACGCTTGCTTGATACGGTGCGCCGCCTGAGCATGCCCAGCATTCCGATCACCAAACATATGGTGGTGATGCCCTTGGTCGGCGAATTTAGCGCTGATCGCGCCAATGATATTAGCACTACCTTGTTACTGACGATTGAGCAAGAACGCGCCAAAATTGTGATTTTGGATATTACTGGGGTTCCAGTGGTTGATAATATCGTGGCGCGGGCGATTCTTGATGCGGCTCAGGCTGCTCGCTTGTTGGGTGCGCAAGTCATTTTGGCAGGCATTCGTCCAGACATGGCCGAAACCTTGGTTAACTTGCACATCAATTTAGGTATGATCGAAAGCGCTGCTACCTTGGAACAAGCCTTCAAACGGGGCATGGAATATTTGCGGGTTAATCGACTTTCCTAAAACCACAAACGGCTCAATTGAGCCGCTTGTAGAAGAGAAAGAGTGTGTGTGAGGAGGAAGGATTTGTTTGTAGTATCCAATTACGAACTTACGAACATATTAACGATTATGGGCTGGGCTAGTCCTATTGTTTGGTTAGGCCCAGCATCACGAAACCCGTAACTATTCAAAACGGCCCAACCACTAGTTTGGTTGGGCCGTTTGGTTGGGCTTGAGCTTAATTTAGTTGAACACAAGCGTTGCGATAAAGGCGAGATAGGTGATGCCTGCTAGGCCGCCAAGTAAGCTAGCTAGGCTGGTAGCCCCAACGCTGCGTAAAAAGATAAAGCCTGCAATCAAGACCCAAACTAGGGTATGACCCCAGCGCAAAATTAAATAGCGAATGCTGGTGGTATCGCCTGGCACTTTATCACTTGGCCAGACATACACGAAGATTGCCGCAATCACTAAAGCCAACATCGACCAAACCACCGAGGGAATGCCTAAAAATCGGGTGTTCACTAGGACTCCTTCACACTAAGGCTGCTCAGGTTGATTGACAAACGAGCCACACTAGAGCTTTTGCCAAAAAACTGAGTCTTCATCAATTGGCTGCATGGTTACTTCTGCGCCAATTGATTCAAGATAATCATGCACGGCGTTATAGCATTCTTCGAAGGTTGCATAATCATCAACAATCACATAGCCACCTTGAGAAACTTTGGGATACAAGGCTTCTAAGGCATCGTAGGTTGAATCATATAAGTCGCCATCAAGCCGTAAAAGCGCCAAATTGTCGATGGGAGCTTGATGCAGAGTATGGCAAAACCAGCCCTTGAGAAACTTAACTTGGTCGTCAAGCAGGCCGTATTGCTCGAAATGTTGGCGTACATCTTCGTAAGATGTGCCCTTCCAAAGTAGATCGAGGATATCTTGGATGGGCTTGGGCGGCGGGCCATGTTGCTCTTGAGGCAAGCCAGGCGATTCAGTTTCGCCGAGTAGGCCTTCTTCTTCGTTTTTAGGGAAGCCTTGAAACGAATCGGCGACCCAAACTGTGCGATCGTTGCAATTGTAGGCTTTGAGAATGCCACGCATAAAGATCGTCGCCCCGCCGCGCCAAACTCCGGTTTCGATCAAATCGCCTGGAATTTGTTTTTCGAGAATATCGGTGACCAAGCTTTGAATATTGTTAAGCCGATGCATGCTGAGCATGGTATGGGCTTGGCTGGGCCACTCATGGCCGTTAAGCCGTTTTTCACGGTCAAAGGTGCTGTAGGGGCCAGTGTAGGGCGCGTTGATGCTAAATGGCTCATACACAATATTGCGTAATGGCTGGTCTTCATAAACCAAGCCCATAATACAGCGCTTCAGTAGATCAAGATAAAGCTGGGCTGCTTCGTTCGCCATTGGTTGATAATCTCCCTTGCAAAATGGTTGATTGGATTAGAATGAGTAATGCTCCTCTCCCGCTAGTCTCTCTTCGTTCAAGGGTAGGTTTTTGCCAATCATGGGTGCTCACCACCCTTCCGTCCCGCCTCAAGGCGGGAAACACAGGGGGCTTTAATCCCCCTGCACCCCCTCAAGGGCATATAGTGGTGGACAAATCATCCACCGATGAACCAGCGTATTTGTGGTTCGCAGCGGAAACCTACCTTTTTTTGTGTGCCAAATTGGTTAATAGCT
>NZ_DOPT01000080.1:0-52636 GCF_003512625.1 Herpetosiphon sp.
CTCGCCCGCCGCAGTGGGAGAGGGGTCGGGGGTGAGGGAGCTTAAAACCTACCCTTGTAAGCACCCTCTAACCCCCGCGCCTCGCTTGGCAGGAGAGAGGTTGGGGATAAGGGAATAAAAAATGGTTACAAACCCAATGAACCATTACACGTAGCCAATAGCTAGCCGATCAAGCTACAGCTGCTCGATATCCTTCGCACCACGCCGCCAATCGTTGGCAGCCATTGGCCGCTTACCAGCTGGTTGAACTTCAAGCAGTTCCAATGCCCCGCTACCAGTTGCTACCAAAATCTGGCCTTGCTGCTCGAACAACGTACCAGGCTGGATCGTACCACTCCAGCTTGTATGCGCCTTGGCTCGCAAAATCTTAAACGGCTGATCATTGAGTTTAACCGCAGTCCCAGGCCATGGATCGTAAGCACGAGTCATGCGTTCGATCACCAAGGCGGGCAAATTCCAATTGATCAAGCCATCGTTTTTGCTAATCATTTGGGTATAGCTGGCTTGGCTATCATCCTGAATCTGCGCTTGAATTTGGCCCGCAGCATAGGCCGGCAAGACCTGGGCAAGCAACTCGCCACCCTGACGCATCAATTGAGCTGTCCATTCACCAGCACGGGCATCATTAGCCAACGGCATTACCATTTGGCCAAGAATCGGCCCCGCATCCATTTTAGCTGTTAGTTTGATGATTGAAACCCCGACCAAATCGTCGCCAGCCAAAATTGCGCCAGTCACTGGGGCTGGCCCACGATACAGTGGCAAAATGGATGGATGAATATTCAAATAGCCTAAGGCCGGAATTGCTAAAACCTGTTTCCGTAAAATTTCGCCATAGGCTGCCACCACTCCAACTTCAGGCTCAAACGCCCGCAAACGCGCCACTGCCGCCGGATCTTTGAGAGTTTCCGGTTGAAAAACAGGAATCCCAAGCCGTTCAGCAGCAAGCTTAACGGGCGGAGCCGTGAGCACATTTTTACGCCCAGCCGGACGATCGGGCTGCGTTACCACGCCCACGATCTCATGACCGCTGGCATGCAGCAACTCAAGCGGCGCAACCGCAATCTCAGGCGTACCTAAATATAAAATTCGCATCGCTGATACCTCATACTGAAGAGTGCTAACCAGCATGATACCGTGCTTGAGCAAAAACAAAAGTATTAATCAACGTTGCAGGCAAACCGCAACAAAAATACCCCTCAACCCAACCACGGGCGAGGGGTTAGCGCAAAAGAAGCGTTATCCGCTGACTACTTGAGTTGCCTGATCGAGCGGCACACCTTCCATGGTTTCACGAATCAGCTGATCGACAACTGCTTTGATATCGCCAGTTTCTTCGTAGGTACGCAGTTGGCGTTCGGCGCTGGTGCCATGCTTGAGCACTTGGTCAATATAATCGACCGCCGCCCGTGAGCCAAGGTCATCAACCACATCATCAACAAATTCGCGTAATTCGGCCATCAGATCATGGGCAGATAATTCTTCGCGGCGGCCAAAATCAATCAGTTTGCCACCCATGCCATAACGTGCCGCCCGCCATTTGTTTTCGTTGATCAAGGCACGACTATAGACGCGGAAAGTTTGGTTTTGGCGAAACAAGCTGTAAATTTTGACAAAAATCGCTTGAACCAAGCCAGCAATCATAATTGCTTCGTCAACTTTGGTGGCAATATCGCAAATTCGCACTTCTAGCGTGCCAAACATCGGGTGTGGCCGCGCATCCCACCAGACTTTTTTGCCATTGTCGATGCTATGAGTTTTGAGCAAAATGTTGATATATTGCTCAAATTCCGCATACGATTGGAAGGTGTCGGGAATGCCAGTACGTGGGAAGTTGGTAAAGATGATCGAGCGATACGATTGAAAGCCAGTTTTGCGCCCCATCCAAAAGGGCGATGAAGTGGAAAGCGCCAACAAATGCGGCAGAAAGTACCGCGCCACATTCATAATTTCGATGCAGGTTTCGTTATCGGGCATGCCGATGTGCACATGCATGCCAAAAATCAACAAGCGCCGCGCTGCCTCTTGCATCTCCTCAATCACGCCATAATAGCGCTCATGGGGATAAATATCCTGCTTTTGCCACGATGAAAATGGGTGTGTGCCAGCGGCGGCAATTCGCAAGCCTTTGCTCGCGGCCAAACTGCCAATTGCGCCACGCAAACGAATAATTTCGGCGCGAGCTTCCTCGACCGTGCGACAGACATGCGTGCCCACTTCGACAATCGATTGATGCATTTCGGGCTTCATCTGTTCACGTAAAATCAACTGACCCTCGTCGAGAATTTGGGTGATGTACGATTTTAATTCGCGGGTTTCAGGATCGATAATCTGATATTCTTCTTCGATCCCAATCGTAAAAGGAAAATGCGGATGCCCCGGATCACGATATTCCATAAGATCCCCCGTTGGTGTGTCAGTTGATAGTGGGCGTTGGGTGGGTTGCTGCCAGTGGTATTGCCCTTTAGCATAGTTGATGTTTTTGCGCTTGTCTATGGTGAGATTTAGCTCAGTTTAGAGAGCTGAAACGTTGGTGTGGTCGAGCCGCCGCCGGCGGTCACATTCAGCAACGTCACCGTCGATAAGCGCGTCAGACAGCCTTGAACTTCGCTGCCAAATAAAAATGGATCGGTATCGACCAAGCGCTGGCCGATCTGCAATTGACCATCCACCATAGCTGGATAATCCTCGTAGGCAATCACTACGCGCTCTTGCACCACAAATGGCTCAGTTAAGGCCTGCTGTAGCGCCAAATCCCAAGCTTCGGCCTCGGTTTCCCAACCAATCGTAATCCCGTGGCCGCCATAATCGTCGTTGGGCTTGAGCAACAGTCGATCACGGTTTTGCCGAATAAAATCGAGTAGGTCAACTTCTGTGCCAGCATAATCGGTGCGGCCAGCCGTCACTCGCCGCGTCCAAGGAATGTGCTGGGCCAGCTGTTGCTGGGTGGCTGAGCTAATTCCAGCGGCGCTAGTGATCGCCGGATCAGATAACAAGCCAAAGATCATTTTTTTGTGCAGCAATTTGGCGCGAAAATTATTGGCCAAACAAATTGCTCCATCACGGTAGGCCTGAGTTAATGGATGATCAAAGGCTTCATTGCCCAAACGCTGCAAAAATTCGGTTGTCAACAAGCGTTTATAGACAAAATTAACTGGTGTGTTATTGGCATACAGCGTGCCAGCCTGATAGCGCAAATCTTCCGGCGCACAAATCACCGTTTTCAAGCCATGCTCAGCAAAATATTGCTGAAATAGTTGAAATTCCGAGAGCGTCGGCAGGCCATGCCAATCGACAATGGCAATTTTTGGCTCGCCTGTGCCACCCCATTCGCGATAAACCGCCAAAAAAGCTTCTAACAAGCGTTGCCGAGCAGGCAAACTTTCAACCCGATAATGGCGCTGAAACTCTTGCATAATCGGCAATTGCTCGAACACCTGCGAAAGAATATCTTCGTAGGCGATTGCGGCGGGGCTTTCGGCGTTATATTCAACAAATTGAAACGAGCTACTATCACTGGTTAAAAATGAATCAAGCCGTGAAGAAACGCTTAATTCACGGTAGCCAGGCTCGTAACTAATTAATTGATGTTCACCCTCGGTCAAGGCCAGCAGATCGAGCACCTCAGGCGTGCGCAAAGCATACTCAACCACCGTGCGCGATGCTTCGGCCACCAACTGCGAGACGCGCTCGATCAAGCTCGATTGCTCGACGCTGAGAAAATGTGGGCGTAGCACATTGCACAACGGACGGGTGCCAAAAAAGAGATTTTGTTGCTGTTGTAGGTTGGTGAGACGTTCTTGAGAAGCACGAGCGAGATCGGGCGTGAGGAGGGCGTGATAATCACGAATCGCTTGCTCTAACATAGGCCGCTCCATGAATAGCAACAGCGAACATAGCCAAAGGTCTTCTTTAAATGAGCTATGTTCGCTGGCTTGTAGCTGTAATGGTTCATAGCATTAACAAACATTCTAGCGTTCCCTCACCCCCAGCCCCTCTCCCACTGCGGTGGGCGAGGGGTGTACTGGCAGAACAATTCCCCCTCGCGTGCGGGAGAGGGGGCTAGGGGGTGAAGGATAGTCATCATTGCCGACCTGATGAACCATGACATGTAGCGATTATTCTTCGCTGGTTTTGCTTGAACGCGCCTTGGGTTTGCTGGTCGCCGTCAGCAACGAGTTCCATTGATAGGTCACTTTGGTTTGTTTGCGCTTGCCCAAGGCATAATCGATACACATATCAGCCATGGCATTGACCACCCACGGGAAATAATGGTCGGTCAAAGAGTTGATATCCATATCGGGAGCTGGGTTGGTAAAATCGATGGCGTAGGCGATGCCATCTTTAATTGCAAACTCGACTGTGTTCATATCATAGCCAAGGGCTTCGTTGAGCTTGCGTGCGCCATTGAGCACTTGTTGGCCTTCTTCGGGCGTGAGGAAGCCAGGCTCGTGGAAATAGCGATGCGGCCATGGGGCATTGGCATCAAACTTCATCACCATAAAATGCTCTTTGCCAATACACATCACGCGGGCATATTTTTCCCATTCGATGCACTCTTGCAGCATCATACACTCGGTGCCAGTGGTGTTATAGGCATCGTACAATTGATCATAGGTATAAAGCTTGAAGACTTGCTTGAAACCGCCGCCCCAAGCTGGCTTGAGAATGACCGGAAAGCCTCCGACCGCCTCGACATGATCCTCCCACGGAATCGGGTAGATCAAATTGCGCAGTGATTCATCGACCACGCCTTCGACATACGAATGTGAGGGCAGGGCTATCGTGCGTGGATGTTTAACCCCAATCGCATCGGAGAGCGAAGCGCCAAAAAACTTATCATCGGCACTCCACCAAAATGGGTTATTGACCACAACCGTGCCTTGCAGCACAGCATTTTTGAGATAGGTGCGATAGTAGGGAATTTCGTGGGAGATCCGATCAACGATGACAGCGTACTCATTTGGCTCGTTCATGGCCGTCCCGCCCAATTGCAGGTATTCGGCAGTTACGCCAACATTGCGTCGATTGACTTCCTCGATAAATGCTGGCGGCCACGACCATTCACGCCCAACCATGACCCCAATTTTCTTATCAGCTTTTTTTGCTTTTGCCAAGCAAAACCTCCTTGTAGCGGACTAGGCTTTGAGGGAAAATTCTGTGGGTAACTTTGTGGATGCTGCTTCGTTGCGAGGCGCATCATAGCATATCCAGCCGTGCTACGCCAAAATTACTCCCAGCATCCATGCCTGATTGATGCCTAGCACAAGCAGATTATTGACCATCAATCGCTAGTTATTACGCTTATCGTCGTTACGATCTTGCAAATCGCGCTGGAACAAGACAAATTCATAAACTTGCTGACGGCGATCAGGGCTAAGCGTGGTAAAAATTGAGAGCAATGCTTCTTGTTCCCGCCGCGAATCAGAATAGATTTTAGTTTCAGTCGAGGCTGCTTCACTAATCATTTCCAAGGCAGTCGTGCGAAAAACTTGGGCTAAGCCTTCAACTTCGGCAATTCGTGGTGAGGTATTGCCAGCCTCAACTGCGCTAATGTATGAGCCAGAAACTCCAACTTTGGCCCCTAAATCATTTTGGGTTAAGCGATCGCGCGAGCGTTTGCGTTTGATAATTGCGCCAATAGCCTCACTCAAACTAGCCATGCCAATCTCCTATCTTGCTGCTAATTCGGTTGCGATTCGTTTGCATTGTACAAGAAAAATCAATCAAAAGAACATCGAATCTAGCACAGCAAACTTATTGTTCACCGCAATTAAAATTGCCTGTTAACCTTGCACTGCATTGCGAATACGACACCAACCGCCACTTTGTTGGATGGGTTATTTTAAGCTACACTGATAGCAACTCACTTTTACAGGAGTTCTGCTCATGCGCCGTGAGGCTTTATTACTTGCACGGATCACGTGGTTTGCGGGTGTTTTAGGTTTGGTAATTGCAATTATTACTAAAGATAACCCTTTGCTCACTACTGCTGGTCTCTTGATTGCCGGTAGCACAATTGGCTATGCGGTTGCCGCCGATAAGGATTAAAGGAGGATGCCTGTGTCTGTTGTCCTTGATTACACCCTCGCGATTCCTCAACCTCAACGCCATCTCATCAACGTTACATTGCGGATTGAGGGTTTAACGGGTTCTGAAACGTCGTTGCAATTGCCAGCATGGACACCAGGCTCGTATCTGCTCCGCGAATATGCCCGCCACGTGCGCTTTGTCGAGGCTCATACCGACGGCCAAGCGCTAGCCATCCACAAAACTGATCGCTTGACATGGCAGGTGCAAACCAATGGGGCCAGTGCGATCACGGTAACCTATCAAGTATATGGCTATGAATTGACCGTGCGCACCAATCACATTGATGCAACGCACGCGCATATTGTGCCAGCCGCCACCTTGCTTTATTTGCCCGAATATCAGGATTGTCGCTATAACGTACATCTGGAACTGCCAAGTAGCTGGGAAGTTGCCACGGGCTTGCCCAAATTGGCCGATGGTTGTTATGGTACCAACGATTTAGATGAATTGATGGATTGTCCGTTTGAGGTCGGTGAATTGCGCCGCTACCGCTTTGACGTAGCCGAAAAGGCTCACGAGGTGGTGGTTTGGGGCCATGGCAACGAAGATATCGAGCAAGTGCTGGCCGACACGAAGCAAATTGTCGAAACTGAGTATGCCTTCTGGGGCGATTTACCCTACGATTATTATTTGTTTATTGTGTTGCTAGCTGGAGCCAATACTTATGGCGGCTTAGAGCATCGTAATTCAACCTCGCTCTTGCTACCGCGCCATGTCTTCAAACCAAGCAAAACCTATGAACGCGCTCAAGGCCTAATTGCCCATGAATTTTTTCATACCTGGAATGTCAAACGGCTACGGGCTGCCCCACTCGGCCCCTTCGATTACACCCGCGAGAATTACACTCGCTTGTTGTGGGTGATGGAAGGCTTCACCGAATACTACACCGATTTGATGTTGGTTCGCGCAGGCTTGATGACTCCCCAACGCTACCTTGAGCGCTTGGCCGATGATATTAGCACGCTGCAAAATACTCCTGGCCGCTTGGTTCATAGCCTCAGCAGTTCCTCATTCGATGCTTGGATCAAGTTCTATCGACCTGATGAATCAACGCCTAACACGACAGTTTCCTATTATCTCAAGGGTGGGTTGGCGGCATTGGTGCTCGATATGCAGTTGCGCGAGCAGAGTAACGGTCAGCAATCGCTTGATGATTTGATTCGCTATCTCTATCAGACGTATCCAATCACTGGCCCGGGGATTCCCGAAGCCGATGGCATGCAGCAAGCCCTGCAAGCACTCACAGGCAGCGATTGGAGTGACTATTTCGCCAAGTATATCGATGGATTAAGCGAATTACCCTACGCCGAAGCCTTTGCCACCGTTGGCTTGCAAATGCAATGGAACTACAAAGATCGTGATGCGCAAGGCAATCCACGGCCCCAATTAGGGATTCGCAGCAAAGCTGTTGATGGTCGGGTGCAAATTACCCATGTGCTCGATGGCGGCGACGCTGATCGGGCTGGCTTGGCCGCTGGCGATGAATTAATTGCGCTCGATGGTTGGCGCATCGATGAAGATGGCTTGAACAAGCGGCTAGCCGATTATCCAATTGGCGCAACCGTGCAATTAAGTTTCTTCCGCCGTGATGAATTATTGCACGTGCCCGTTACATTTAGCCAACCCAACCCTGATTTCTTGAGCCTAACCTTGGTGAGCCAACCAAGCGCCAGCCAACGCCAACAAGCAGCGACATGGCTCGGTACGCCATTGTTTAAATAATAGATTGAGATGCTGGTTACTGGTGTTTTAACTCAACCCAGCAACCAGCCTTAGCTCATTGAGGGAGTTGCCATGACTTTGGTTGATCGGCGAATTGTGCTGGGTGTGACGGGCGGAATTGCGGCCTATAAGGTCGTGCAGTTAGCACGCAATCTGAGCCTAGCTGGGGCGTTGGTCGATGTAGTGATGACTGAAGAGGCCACCAAATTCGTCACACCCTTGACCTTTGGCGCATTAACCCATCGCCCAGTCTATACCGATATGTGGCAACTCTCCGAGCAAACCGATATTGGTCATGTAACAATTGGCGATCGCGCTGATCTGATCATCATCGCGCCTGCTACCGCCAACACGATTGCGCGGCTAGCCATGGGTATGAGCGATGATATGCTGACCACCACCGTGCTGGCTTCGCGTGCGCCCATCTTGCTAGCTCCAGCGATGAATGTGAATATGTGGGCTAACCCCGCCACCCAAGCCAACATTGCAACCTTGCAAAGCCGTGGTTTCCAAATAATTCCCCCAACGGCGGGGCGCATGGCTGAGCCAATGGTCGGGGTTGGACGACTAGCCGAGATCGATCAGATCGAAGCTGAGATTCGTTTGGCCTTGGGTCGGCGGTTTGGGGCATTAGCTGGCAAGCGATTGATTATCACTGCTGGCGGCACTCACGAGGCGATCGATCCAGTACGCTTTATTGGCAATCGATCATCGGGCGTGATGGGCTTTGCGCTAGCTGCTGCCGCTCGTGATGCTGGCGCAGATGTGCGCTTGATTATCGGCGCAGCGAGTGCCACGCCGCCGCTTGGCACGCAACACATCTACGCCGAAAGCGCTGCGGCCATGCACGATGCACTCCATCACGAAATTAGCCAAGGCTGCGATCTGTTGATTATGGCCGCCGCAGTCGCCGATTATCGGCCTGTGAGCGTGGCCGATAATAAAATTAAAAAAACTGAGCAAGCCGAACAAGCGCTGAGCTTGCAACTGACCCAAACCACCGATATTCTGGCCAGCCTCAAAGAGCATACTGGCTTTGTAAAAATCGGCTTTGCTGCTGAAACTCACGATCTTGAGCAGTATGCCCAAGCCAAGCTCACGCGCAAAGGGCTTGATGCGATTGTCGCCAACGATGCTCGCACCGCGCTCGGGGCCAGCGATAACGCCGTGACCGTGTTTCATCGCAACGGCCAGCGCTGGGATTTTAACCGCCAAGCCAAAACCGAGCTGGCGCAGCAGTTGGTTGCGTTGTTCAGTGGTTTTTTAAGAACCTAGAGCATAGAATATAGGGAGCAAGCGGGGGCGTTCAGTTTAACCACGAAGGACACGAAGCGCACAAAGAACGATTTAATAGTTCTATGGCATCGATTAGTAATTCAGATATTTAACTAATCCAGCTTAGCGCCCTTCGCGTTCTTCGCGGTTAAGCATTTCATTCTGATGTATCCCCTCTGCGCCTCTGGGTTAAAACCTACTCCTTTATGCTCTATGCTCTATGTTCTATGTTCTATGTCTATTGCTGCATATGCTCGACTTTAATACATTTATCCATCACGACCTCTAAGCCAGCGGCTTCAGCAGCGGCGGCGGCCTCGTGATTGACAATCCCGAGTTGCATCCAAATTGCTTTTGCGCCAACCGCAATTGCTTCTTCAACCACTGGCGGCACATCTTCGGCGCGGCGAAAAATATCGACAATATCAATTGGTTCTTTGATATCGCTCAATGATGCAACTGGTTGTTCGCCGAGCACTGGCTCTTTTAACACTGGATTGACTGGAATAATTTTATAGCCCGCCCGTTGCATATATTCAGCTACGCCATAGCTTGCGCGATCGGGCTTGTTGCTCAAGCCGACCACGGCAATCGTTTTGGCGTTACTCAACAGTTGTTTAATATCGCTCATAATTCCTCCTTATAGCCAACACGTATCGCAAGGATTGTACCCCAAAAAGCCGAGCTTGCCCGAAATTGGCAACGATTAGGACAGCAATCCTATGGCTTGGGACGCGCCAAAGGACACGTCGATAGATCAATTCAAGGACAATATGTAATTATCATAGTTACAGATACAGCAAACGCAGCCCAAACGTCGGCGCTGCACTATTTTCTAGGAGCATAGACCAATGACTCAGCCAGCCGTTAACAATACCTTGAGCGTCGCCGAAGCCATTTCAAGCCGCCGCTCAGTTCGTAAATATACCAACGACCAAGTAAGCCAAGCCGACCTCAACACCATTTTGGAATTGACTGGCAAAGCTCCTTCAGCGTGGAATATTCAGCCATGGCGCTTTGTTGCTGTGCGCAACCAAGAAGTCAAAAACAAATTGCAAGCTGCTGCTTATGGCCAAGGCCAAGTTGGTAGCGCTCCAGTGGTGATCGCTGTTTATAGCAATACCGCTGAAGCCCTCGATACCCTCGCCGATGTGATTCACCCAGGCGTGCCAGCTGAGCAACGCCAAGGCGCAATCGATGGTATTTTGGGTGCATTCGCTCAGCGCAGCCCTGAAGAAAAAGAAGCTTGGGGTTTGGCTCAAACCAACATCGCCCTTGGCTATCTTTCATTGGCCGCTCGCTCGTTGGGCTACGACACCTCGTTGATGTTGGGCTTTGACCCAGCCCAAGTCAAAGAAATTTTGGGCTTGCCAACGCATGTTCAATTGGCTGGCTTGGTGGCCTTGGGCGTTGCCGCTGAAGAAGGCTACCCACACCACCGCCACGCTGTCGAAAAAATCACCCAATTCGTTGACTAAGTTTGGTTTGAATCAATAACGAAAAAGGCCAGAGCATTACGCTTTGGCCTTTTTTGATCTTCGTATTCTTCGTGTCCTTCGTGGATCAGATCTTAGACTCCAGCGATGACCCGACCTTCGGCTAACAATTTTTCGACCAACTCTGGTGAGCGAGTTTCAGTGTAGATGCGCAATAATGGCTCAGTGCCCGAGAAGCGAATCAACAGCCAACTGCCATCTTGCAGGTGATATTTGTAGCCGCCTTGGGTGGTAATCGAATTAACTGTCAGACCAGCTAAGGCATCGGGGCGGGCTGAATCAACCCGCTTGAGAATCGTATCGCGTTGCTCAGCAGGATAGGTAATATCCAAGCGATCGTAGAAGTGTGGCCCAACTTTGCTGAACAACTCTTCCATGGTTTCGCTGGGCGTTTTGCCACGCTTCAAGAACAAATCGAGCAATAACAGCGACGACAAAATCCCATCACGTTCCGGCAAATGCTTGGCAAAGGCAAACCCGCCCGATTCCTCGCCACCAATAATTGCATTCGATTCGATCATTTTGGGGCCAATATGCTTGAAGCCAACCGGAGTTTCGTAGATTGGCACATTGTAAAGCTCGGCCAAACGATTAACCATCGAAGTGGTTGAAAGTGACTTAACGATTGGGCCGCGCCAGCCTTTAACTTCTAATAAATAATAGGTTAGCAAGCCAAAAACTCGTAGCTGATCAACGAATTTACCTTTTTCATCGACCAAACCAACTCGATCAGCATCGCCGTCGTAGGCCAAACCCGCAAAAGCCCCACTTTGCTTAACCACATTTTTGAGCTTGGTTAAATTATCGTCGATTGGCTCGGGCGAACGCATGCCAGGAAACAAAGGGTTGCGGGTATCGTTGATTGGCACGACTTTGGTTTGACCGCCATCGAGCAACAATGGCAAGAAACCAGCGCCAGCCCCATACATTGCATCGTTGATGATCGTCCAGCCCTCGCGTTTGATCGCCTCAAGATCAACCATTTGCTTGATTTGCGCCACATAATCGGGCGTGCCGTTGATTCGCTCAACCAAGCCTTGTTTTTCGGCCTCACGCAACGCCATGCGCTTGACTGGCGCTTTTTCTAAACGATCTTCCAAGCGGGCGATCACTTCGGGCGAGGCTGAGCCAGCATATTCGGGCTTATATTTATAGCCGTTATCGCTTGGAGGGTTGTGCGAAGCCGTGATAATCGAGGCTCCACCAGCCTTTTTGCACAAAATGCTCCAACAAACCACAGGCGTAGGAGTCGCTTTTTCAGTTAAATAAACATGAATTCCGTTGGCAGCCAGCACCTCGGCGGTGGCGGCGGCGAAGCGCTCGGAACCGAAACGAGTATCATAGCCAACCACCAACCCGCGCGGGGCCAAGCCCGCCTCATGCAGATAATCCGCGACGGCTTGGGTGACAATCCGCACATTGTCAAAGGTATACTCTTCGGCGATCGCTGCTCGCCAACCGTCGGTGCCAAATTTGATTGCTGATGCCATACACGCTCCTGAGCTTGCGATTGAAATTGGTTTCCCATGAATGAAGATTGGTGACGATCGCTCGTCAATACAACGAAATAGCGTTCAAAAATTTGAATGGGATTGAATGATATTAACCAAGCGCGAGACCTTCGACAGTTGCATGGTGGGCAACCTGCACATCATTGGCAATGGCGACATTGTTTAGGTTTGCAGCGGCTTCAATTGTAACACGATCCCATGCGATCACCCGTTCAAGTCGGGCATGCTCGCCCACCACACAGCCACTGCCAAGCATAATCGGGGCAATTAATTGGGCGCTAGGGCTGATTTGAGCATCAGCCGCAGCCCACACTCCTGCTGCATATTGTATGCCATGCACGGTTTCATGCGGCAAATGGCCCAACAATACCGCTTCATTCGCGGCTAAATAGCCTGCCAATGTGCCAATATCTTGGCTGTAGGCGTTGTGTTGATAGGCGTAAATCAGGGCTTGAGTCGCTAGCAAGCTGGGGAAGAGATCGCGTTCGAGCATAGCAAAACCTTGGGCTGGAATCTGGGCAAGTGCCGCTGGCTCAAATACATAGGCTCCGCTATTGATGGTGTTGGCCAAGGCCGTGCCAGCCGCAGGTTTTTCTTGAAAGGCATACACTCGTTGATTCGCATCGCTAGCAACTACCCCAAAGGCTGAGGTATCGGCCACTTGGCGCACGGCAATCGTCGCCACACCGCCAAATTGGCCATGAGCTTGCCAGAGTTGGGCCACATCGAAATCAGTCAGTTCATCGCCATTCAGCACTAAAATCGGCCCAGCCTTAAGCAAATTGGTTTGATCAAGGGCGTAGCGTACTGCGCCAGCTGTGCCTAGGGCTTCTGGCTCTTGAACAATCTGCAAATCTAGCCCAAAAGCCGCGCCATCGCCATAGGCCGCCAAAAATTGTTCGGCCAAATATTGCACCGCCAAAATCACATGACGCACCCCTTGCTTATACAAACGCCGCAAGGTTCGGCTCATCAAGGCTTCGCCGGCAATTGGCACAAGTGGCTTGGGGAGTTGATTGGTCAATGGGCGGAGGCGTGTGCCTAATCCGCCAACTAAAATAACTGCACGCATACAACTGCTTTCATAAAAGCACGGCAGTGGTTTGGTTATCGCTAACCACCTGCTGCCGTGCCCTTCAATTATAACTTATAACACATCATTGCGGCCTTCTGTCCGCAATTGATCAACAATTTTCTTGACATCTTGGGCGCGATCACGGGGGGCAATCAACAGGGCATCGCCAGTATCGACCACCAAAAAGCCATCAAGGCCAATCGTAGCGATCATGCGGCCTGAATCGCTGTAAATCAAGGTCGATTTGGTATCAACCTCGACGTGTGGCCCAATTACCACATTGGCCGAATCGTCGTCGCTCATCAAGGTTGTCAGGGTGTGCCAATCGCCAACGTCGCTCCAGCCAATATCAACTGGCACAACCGCGACATTTGGTGCACGCTCCATAATGCCATAATCGACCGTGATATTTTCGACGTTCTCCCAGACGTGGGCCAATGTATCGTGGTAGCGCGATTTGCCAAACGAGGCTTGGACTTGATTGAGTTGGTTGCGCAATTCGGGCATGTGGCGACCAATCGCATCAAGGAAGGTTTTGGTTTGCCAAACGAAAATCCCAGCGTTCCAGAAATAATTGCCTTGGGCGAGATAGCGCTCAGCGGTATCGTGGTCGGGCTTTTCAGCAAAGCGCTGCACCCGATGAATTTTATGATTATGCGCTTCGGTGATCAATTCGCCACATTGAATATAGCCATAGCCCGTATTGGCAAACGATGGCTTAACTCCAAGTGTGACCAAATAGCCTTCGCGGGCGGCAACTTCGGCAGCTTGTAGCGCTTGCCGAAAGGCTTCGTTACGCAAAATCAAATGATCAGCACTCAGCACCGCCATCACTGCATCGGGAGCCGAGCGACGCATGTGAATTGCCGCCAAGCCAATTGCCGAAGCTGTGCCACGGCCACTTGGCTCTAAAATAACGTTATTGCGCGGCACGTCGTTCAACTGCTCACGAATTAATTCCTCGTAATCCGAGCCAGTCACCACGAACACCCGACCTTCTTCGATCAAAGGCCGTACCCGATCGACGGTTTCTTGCAGCATGGTGCGATTTGAAAGCAAGGGTAAAAATTGCTTGGGCTTGGTGCGACGTGAACGCGGCCACAATCGCGAGCCAGTACCCCCAGCAAGCACTAAAATATCCATATGGTTAATCCTCTGTTATTGGTTAATGTGGGAACCAACTCTCTCTTGCTCGGTTGCAACGTGGCTGCGCCATTCATTCAGAATATCGCTCAGCGTATCGTCAAGGCAATACTGCGGCTCCCACCCGATTTGGCTGCGCAAGCGACTAGCATCGCACGCCACGATTGGCACATCAACTGGACGCAAGCGTTGAGGATCAACTTCGACCGTGATCGTTTGGCCACTGAGTGCAATGAGGCGATCAAGAATTGACTGAATTGAGACACTCTGACCTACGCCAATATTATAAATTTCGCCAGGCTGCGCTCGTTCAAGCAGCAGATGATAGGCCCGCACAACATCACGTACATCGCTAAAATCACGCTGTGGCGTAAGGTTGCCAACCTGAATCACTGGCGGCTGCAAGCCCGCTTCGATGCGAGCAATTTGGTGGGCAAAGGCTGGCACAACAAAATCAGCCCGTTGGCCAGGCCCAGTATGGTTAAATGGCCGAGCACGAATCACCTTCAGGCCATGGCTATACCACCATTGCCCCGCCAACAGATCTTGGGCTGCCTTGGAAACAGCATAGGGATCAGCTGGGCAAAGCATGGTGTTTTCATCGGCGGGCAAGCCTGAACGATGGGCCATGCCATACATCGCATTCGAGCCAACCACCAACACAATTGGATCAAGTTGAGCCGACTTGATCGCTTCAAATAGGTGCAATTGGCCGAGCACATTGATACTAAACGTGCCGGCGGGATCACGAAACGATTGAGGAATCGCCGATTGGGCCGCTAAATGCACCACCAGATCGGGGGCTGCATTTGCCACCGCCGTTGCTACCGCCGAACGATCAAGCAGATCAGCCAGCACTGTTGGAAGTTGTGGGTGAGCTTCACGCCCCAAAGCCCATAATTCCCAAGTGGTTGCTTGCTGCAAATAGCGAACAAGATGTTGGCCAACAAAGCCATTAGCGCCAGTAATTAATGCTCGTGTCATAGCCCGCACTATACTGCGAGTTGAGATTGTTGGCAAGAAGCTGTTTATGCCTATTCGCATGGGGGGCTTAATCTTCTATACTGAGGCTAGCGTTTTGAATATTTGTGCTGGAGATCGTTGAATGTTCGAGCAATTTCACCTTCCAGTTGCGGTTAGCAGCGAATTAGCCGATTTAGTCGCTCGTTTTGGCATGCCTCGTTTGCACCAAGTGGCCTTGGTTGTGCCTGATGGCCAGTATCCGGCTACCGCCGATGAGCAGGCGCTTGTTGTCCAAGGCCTATTCGCTCCCTTTGGCAAAGCCGACCGTTATGGCGAGGTATGTATGGTGGTGCAACGGCCTGATGGCAGCTTGATTAGTGCGCGAAAAGCCTATTATCCGCCCGAAGCCTTTCGCTTATTGACTGGCGGGATCAATTACGATGAGCCAGTCTACGAGGCGTTGTTACGCGAAACTGCCGAAGAAACCGGGCTTGATGTGCAGGTTGAGCGCTTTTTGGCGGCGGTCAGCTATCGCCCGACCAATAGCCCAACGCCCACGTTTTATACCTTTGCCTTTTTGCTGCGCGAATTGGGCGGCACGTTGGGGGCAGTCGATGAATCGGAGCAAGTCGCGGCCTTTGGCTTTCCTCAGGTGAACGATCTGCCAACCATTGCCAGCCAGCTCGAAAGCCTGAGCGGCAGCGAAGATCACGAAATTGCGGGCAATTGGCAAGATTGGGGTCGTTTTCGAGCAGTGCCACATCGGGTGATTTGGAATTATTTTCAAGCCTCAATCAGCAACTGAAAAAAAACCTACCAAATCCATCTAATTTAAGCAACCACAAGTACGAAAGGCTTAAGTTAGGAGGTATGTTGGATGAACATTATTATCGCGATTGTCGAGTTTTCAGTTCGGGCGGCGCTGAGTATTATTGCGATGATCTTTGATATTATCTTCTCAGCATTTGACTAAGCGTCTGTTCGTATCAAAAAGACTACCCGAATGCTGCCCTTTTGGGCAGCATTCGAATTTTAGCCCTCATTATTGCTAGCATTACCAGTTGTTAAACTTATATAATACAGACCTCAACTACCATAGGAGGAAGCGATGCAATGTCCCCACTGCGCCATGACGGTTCCACTGGTGAGTGATAATTGCCCCTATTGCGGCAAATCGCTCAGGCAGAACCAAGCGCAAAAAAACATCAGCCTCCAGGCGTTTGGCGCTTCAATGTTCACTGATGCAATTGTGATGCTAGCCGCACTCGGATTAGGCCTAGCTCAACGAGCCAGTGATGGTCAAGCTTTTCGCATGCTTAGCAGTATCCGCCAACCGAGCACTGAATGGCCAGCTTTGTGGGCAAGCCTCAGTTATGGCTATGGGATTGTGGGTTTGCTAGCATTGGTGTGCGGTGTTGGTTGCCTAATTACCAAAAACCGGCATTGGGCCATAGGTACGCTGCTGTGTGGGATCACGGGTCTGGCAATCTTGGCCACCTTTAGTGCTGGCATCTTATTCAACGATTCTGGTTATAGTCCTGGGTTTGGCCTTTGGCTTGGCTTATTCGGTAGTTTTACTTTGACGGCCTCAAGCCTGATGTCTCAATTCTTGACCAGAAAATGAAAGGAAACGCGATGCAATGTCCTCAATGTTCCGCCGCTGTGGCTGATAGCAGTCGGTTTTGTACCTCGTGTGGGGCGACAATCACCCAACCTGCTGCCGTCGATAAAACCATGGCCTTGCCCAACTTGCCACCAATGGCTAATCCAGTTGATAAAACTCAAGCTATCAATCCGACCCAAGTGCCAACTGTCCAACCAAATTATGGCCCGCCAGCGCCAGTTCAATCGAATTATGGCCCACCAGCCCCACCCAATGTCTATCCGCAACAAGGCTTTAGCCAACCTCAAAACTATGGCCAGCTGCCACCAGCAAATTATGGTCAAGCGCCGATGGGCTATGCAGTGCCCAACCAATCAGGCTATGCGGCGATTCCCGCAGGCAATGGCAGTATTCCCGCAATTTTGATGATTGTGAGTGCCTTGGCAATTTTGATTGGGGCATTTCTGCCGATGATCGACACCGACACTGTTACTGAAAGTTTATTTCAAGTGCTGAGTTATGCCGATGAGCCTAGTTCGCAAGATATGAATAACTATCAAGCGGTGATTGCGATTCTCTACGGAATTCCAATTTGTGCAGGTTTGGGTATGCTCATGGGCATGTTGGCCTATTTCAAACGGCGCAATCTGTGGGGCGTTTTGAATCTGATTATTGCAATTATTGCCTTTGGCTGTAGTGGAATTATCGTTCTGGGAGCCGTAGCAAGTAACGTTACCAACGAAATGGGCAGTGGTTTGTGGTTAATGTTTCTTAGCTCAATTTTCTTATTCGTTACAAGCATTGCCTTTTTGATTCGAAAGAAGCAGCCACGCTAATATGTTGTTATCTGTTGCTATGATTGCTCGTGATGAAGAGCGCCATATCGGGGCTGCGTTGGCCTCAATCGGCGATTTGGCCGATGAAATTGTGGTCTTGCTCGACCCGCGTACCCGCGACCGCACCGCCGAAATTTGCCTGCAAGCTGGGGCACGGGTAGTCGAAGCCATTTTTGAGTCGTTTCCGGCGCAGCGCAATCGTGCTTTGGCCGAATGCCAAGGCCAGTGGGTTTTGTTTTTAGATGCTGATGAGCGGATAACCCGCAACTTACAGCATGAAATTCGCCAGCTTTTGCAAGGCCAACCTGAATATGCTGGCTACTGGATTCCGCGCTTCAATCGCTATTGGGGGCGAGCCTTGCGCGGCGGTGGTTGGTATCCCGACCATCAGTTGCGTTTATTACAGCGCAGCAAAGCCCAATACGAGACCAGCCGCTTAGTTCATGAATTAGTCATTTTGGATGGTCTCAAAGGTCGCTTAACTCAACATCTTGAGCATATTAATATTGAATCATGGGCCGAATTGCGCGAAAAACAACAGCGCTATGCGCAAGCTGAGGCTGCTACCCTCTATCGCAATGGCGTGCGTGTCAAGCCGCAAAACTATATTTTGCAGCCGTGGCGGGCAATTTGGCGGCGCTATATCACGTGGGGTGGCTATCGCGATGGCTTGTTAGGCATGCTTTTGGCCTTGGTGATGGGCTGGTACGAGTTTAAAATGTATCTGGCTTTGGCCAAACATAGGGCTTAAATCAAAATGGGTTGGGGAAATTGCCCCAGCCCATTCTTGACTTGACATCATTGTTAATGTCTTCGCTCGCTTACTTAACCTTCAGTTTCTTGAGAAAGTTCAAAAAGGAACCAAACTCGATTTTCGGCCTGATCGATCATTGGTTCAAGCTCGCTGGCGGTAGCCACATCGTTGGCTTTATCAGCAACATCGTGAGCTTTGCGCAGATTTTTTACCAAGGTTTGATTATCGCCGACCAACTCAGTTAACATCGTGGCTGGCTCAACAAACTCAGCATTATTATCATCAATTGTTTGCAATTCGCTGATATGGCCGATTGAGCGCAACGATGTACCCCCGATGCGGCGAGCGCGTTCGGCCAAAATATCGGTTGTGGCAAAAATTTGGTTGGCATGCTCATCGAACATCAAATGTAAATCGCGAAAATGGCGACCAGTTAAGTGCCAATGAAAATTTTTGTATTTCATGTATAAGGCAAACGAATTGGCCAAGCTGCGGTTGAGCGCCTCGATGACTGGGCCAGTCGCTTTGGCATCTAAGTCAGTTGGGGTTTTTAAGCGTTTATCCATGGTGATTTAGCTCCTTCACACAACGATTTTCTCCCAAGCACATTGCAGATGGCGTGCCACAAGATCATGATTATGAATCCGATTCATGACACCTTGCGTTGCAAGGGATTGACAAGCCTTTAATCAATCCCTAGAATAAGCTCATCAATGCTTACACCTTGATTAACGTCTTTTAAGGTTGTTGTATCTGCAACAACCGCACCGCTGTAAACGTCGATGCAGAGAGAATCTCAACACGTTTTAATTCAGAAAGGGTCCACGTATGCGCCAGTATCTTGACCGCTATGTGAAGCCGCTTTGGCAAACCTACAGTTCACCAGGGCAACCACTACGCCCGACAAATACGCGGGCGCTGCACACCATTTATGGCATTTGGTTGTTTGCATTTGTGCTCAAATTGATGGGTTCGGGCTGGGATGTGGCTTGGCACTTCCGCTTTTTGCGCGATGATCTCGCCCCACCGCATATGATTAACACGGTTGGCACGATTATCGTGATTATGTTGGTGATGTTTCATACGTGGACGGGTTATGGAGTTGATCGGCTGACCTTGCGTTTGATGCAGGCGGGGATTTCGATCTTTCTAATTGCAATTCCCTTGGATTTGATCAACCACCGTTTGTTTGGCCTCGACATTACGAGTTGGAGCCCAACCCATGCCTTGCTCTATCTTGGTACGGCGGTGATGTTGTTGGGCGTGTTGCGTGGCTGGTTGCTACTCACCCCAGAAAGCCCCATCAAGACAGTCTTCGGGATTGGCTTTTGGGCCTTTTTGCTCGAAGATTTCCTGTTCCCCTTAGGCCAGCAAGAGTATGGGGTAACGGCAATTGAAGCGATGCGGATCGGCAAGCCCTATGCTGATGCTGAATTGTTGCTTGAAGCTGGAGCCAACCCTGAGCGTTTTGCAATTCCTGTGCCCGATTGGCTGTACCCACTGTGGTTGATCACCTCCTTGGTTCTGGTGCTGGTGGCTGCTCGCCTGATCATGCGTGGGCGTTGGACAGCAACTCTGGTAGCAGGCAGTTATTTGCTCTATCGGGTTGTCTCGTTCTACATTTTGCGTGGTATGGAGTTTCCACCATCGTTTGTACCAATCTTCTTTATTGGTACGGCTTTGGCGATCGATATTGGCATTACCTATCGAATTAATCCCTTCGTTGCCGCATTTGGAACGTTATTTATGTTCTATGCTGGGGCTTGGATTAGCGATCAAATCACCCTTATGCCGGTGGTTCCAGCCTATACGATTCCCGTTGCCATCATTCTATTATGCACAATTTGGGTGGGCGCACTCTGGATCGAGCGCAGCCCATATGTGGAGCGCTGGCGCACCCTAGTTTAGCTTTGTTGAATACACGGAGCAGGATTTACTGCTCCGTGTTGTTATTTAACCGCTTGTTCAAGCCAATCGACCGTGAATTGCGCAACTTCATCTTCACGAGTTAGATAATAATGATCGGCCCATTTGAGCAAATGCCAGGTTTTTGGCTCAGTCGCTTGTTCAAAGGCCGTGCGCGTTTCAATCAAATCGAAAAATTGATCGCGCTCAGCCACAATTGCTAATAACGGTCCATGCTGGCCTTGGGCACTCTCCTGCAAACCAACTGGGTTGGGCGTAACTGCCACGGTTGCGCGAATCGTTGGGTCGCTGGCCATCACCCGTAGTACCAATTGTGCCCCAAACGACCAGCCAATTAAGCAGATTTGAGCTTGCGGTGCACGTTGACGCGCTTCGGCCAACGCTGCCTGCAAATCGAGATCTTCGCCTGGGCCACCGCTAAATTCGCCTTGGCTTTGGCCAACTCCACGCGAGTTGTAGCGCAAAACCCCCCAACCACGATCGCGCAACACCTTGAAGGTTGCGAAAATCGCCCGCTGATCCATATTCGACATTGGTGGAAAATGATGGGCCAACACGGCAACCAATTGTGGCGCTTGGCTGAGCGCTAGCCATTTGCCCTCAAGTAACGTGCTGCCATCGGCAGAAAGAAAATGAATTGTTGTTTGCATCATCCTACTCAACGATCCAACGAGCTTGGGTGGCATTTTCGATCAACACCCGTGGCTCTGAATTTTCAGCCAAATTAACCGTCCAGATTGCCGAGGGTACGTTTGCCGAACCCACGGTCAAGCGCGTCCAGAGCAATTGTTGGCTATCGGGAGTCCATTGCGGATCAACGTTATCGTAGCCGCCGCCCGCCGTAATTGCCCGTGGCTCGCTGCCATCAGCATTAACCACCCAAATTTCGCCGCGAGGCACTTCACGGGTGCGGCGCACAAAGGCGATTTTTGTGCCATCAGGCGACCAAACGGGCGTGAAATCATCAGTGTCGGTTTGGCTAGTCAAGGGTGTTTGTTGCTCGGTCATCAGATCAAATAGGATTAATTCGTTGCGAAAACCTGCTTGCGACTCCCGCAACACACTAATTACTAAACGCTGATCATCGGGTGACCAATCAAAATCGCCGCTAAATGGAATCCGCCGCAACACATCGCTAAAATCAAATAAAACCAATTCATTGCGCAATGGATCGGTAAAGCCTAACAAGCGTCCAGTATTCGACCAATGTGCACCAAAGGTAACCACATCGCCGCCTTTAACCACCGGACTAACTTGTGTTCCATCGGGCTGCATCAACCAAAGTTTGGGCGAACCAACTCCGCCAGTGCTAATTGTGCGTCGTTCATAGACAATCACGCCATCAGCAGGCGACCAATTCGGCGTGTAACCAGTCCAATCAGCCGAACCTGTGCTCGTAATCACCTGATTTTGGGTCAGATCAAACATTTCGATCCGGCTTGGTTGGGCTTCGGCTTGAGTTGCATAGGCAACTTTGCGCCCATCGGGGCTAAGGCTATAATCGCTAACTTGCGGTACAAGTAATTGCTGCCCTTGACCATTGGCATCCGAGCGCCACAATTCAGCTTGCTGAGCGGGATTGCGCAAAAATAAAATACCACTAACTTGGGCTTGAGCTTGATTTGGCGTATTGTTAGCAACTTGGCCTGCACTGGGTTGTTGACCAATCGTGACCAACAAAATTATGATCGCTACCAAGCCTACTGATAAACTGGTTACTGTTCGACGACCTATCTGATCCATGACGACTCCTTGGACATACTTGGCTTGATTATCACCCTATAGCCAGCTTTGAGCAAATGCGCTACGATAGGCAGAATGCCCGATTTAATGAAGGAGGTCGTATGGGCTACAATGATCATGCTGAGGCAGCGGCACAACATCAAGCACCAGTGCGCTGCGCAATTATTACCATTAGCGATACGCGAACCAGCGAAACCGATAAGAGTGGGGCGTTGACCCAGGAATTATTAACTGCCGCAGGTTTTCAAGTGGTCGAATATCGAATTATTCCCGATGAACCAGATCAAGTTGCGGAGTTTGTGCAACAGTGCATTGCGCGGAGCGATTGCGACGCGGTTTTAACCAATGGTGGCACTGGGATTGCCCGCCGTGATGCCACAATTGAGGCGATTGCCCCGTTGCTTGATAAAAAATTGCCTGGGTTTGGCGAAATTTTTCGCATGCTTTCCTACAACGAAATTGGCGCAGGAGCCATGCTTTCACGCGCGATCGCGGGCATCGCTGGCCGAACCTTGGTTTTTTGTATGCCTGGCTCGTCGGGAGCGGTGCGTTTGGCCATGCAATCGTTGATTTTGCCTGAATTAAAACACCTCGTTTGGGAAATAGCCCGCCAGTAACGCCATAATACCGAATCAGCCAACCAAGCCCAAGCAAACCAAGCAGCCAAGGCCAGAACGTTGGCAAGTTTGGTTGGCTGGTCGCTGGCAACCGTTGCGGCAAGCCCAAATCGGCGACTTGGCGCACCTGCAACCGCCAAACATCATCATAGCGACTAATAATTCCTGTGGCATTCAATAGGGTTGATGTTGGCAATTGAGGCAAACTTTGACCTTGAGCCAAGCGCACTTGCAATGTCTGAGATCCAAACTCGACCAATAAATTATCAGCGTTGCGTTGTTTGTAGCGCAAGTTTAGTTTGACTAACTGTCCAAGCGTGGCTTGTTCTAGCTTCTGCGGGCTATGAATGACTAAATTAGCTTGATTTTTAATAATGTTGAGATCATCGGCAGCAGTCACAATCAGCTGTGGCTCTTGATGATAGCTGCCAACTTTGGCCTGAATTCGCAGGTGCATGTCTTGGCGTAGTTGAGGCAAGGCGACGTTATTGCTGATAAATACTAAGATGCCAGCGCTAGCATCTTGTAAATAAAACGCCCGTTGCCGAAACAAATTGAGTTCAGCACTGACCACGCCTTCAACCACAACGTGGCTATCGATTGGCGCTTGCTGAGCCTCGCGCAGACTGAAGGTTTTGGTTGGTTTGGGCTGCACCGAATTATTGGCTTGCTGTGGGCTAGGTTGTTCAAAAAATTGCCATTGTTGGTTGCTTGGATGCCGACCCCAACTTTGATCATAAGCCAATTTGGCATAGCTAACCCGATCGATCACCACTCCATTTGGTTGAAGCAAACGCACCTCTTCGCCAGTATTGGCGAGGCTTAGTTTGCTTTGGTTGGCAAAAATTACCAGATAGCCTTGGGCGGCGATGCGCATTCCAGTGGGGAAGCGCCATGATCGCGAGCCTGCATCAGCCGTATCATCCAACTGCCAACCAGTTAAATCAATCTGAAAACTATTTGGATTATACAGTTCAATCCATTCATCACTGCTATTGTTTTCGCCATCGGCGTTCCAATCGATGGCCTGTGGTGCTGGCACAATTTCGTTAATTTGTAGCGATGGATAGTTCGCTTGCAAGGCGATGGTTGGCTGTACCGTGGCCTTGGGCTTGGCAATCTTTGGTTTGGCGCTGGCTTTGGGCGTGCTGGTTGGTTTTGCTGTACTCGTTGGTTTGGGCGTTTTGGTGGCTGGGATGGCGGTTGGTTGCGACGCACGATTGGGCTGGTTGGGCGTGGCTGGAGCATTATTCTGCCAACTCCCAGCATCGGGAATGCGGCTCCAAGTGGTGTTTGCGAGCGGCTTGGTATAACTTAATTGATCAACGACCCGACCATCAGCCATGGCTAGTTCGACGCTATCACCACTATCGTTGAGCAAACTACTCAGCGTTATCGTTAAAAACTGGCCTTGACTGATGCGGGTATTGGCAGCAATTCTGATGCTTGTGCCCGAACTATCGCTGACGCTCCAGCTACTCAAATCAAGCGTTTGAGCATTCGTTGAATACAGTTCGAGCCATTCATTGCCAAGCGGCGAGATTTCGTTGATCACAAGGCCTGTGGGAATTGCTGCCAACTCACGATTGCGATAATTAGGGCTGGCTCGCATGCCATTGTGCCAATTCAGGCCGCCATCAGGCCAACGCCCCGCCGACAAACCTAGTAAAGCTGAGCTATAACTCCAAACTGCATATTCTTGCAAGCGATAATCGAGCAAACGCACTATGTCGCCGTTATCATTTAACAAATTGCTGCTGTAAATGGTGTGCCAACTGCGTGGCTCGATCAAGGTGTCGTCGGCGATCCGCATTGGCGTTCCGCCAGCATTAACCTGATCATCAAGCCACCAACCACTCAAATCGATCGTATTACTGCCAGCATTATATAATTCGACAAATTCCTCGCCAGTGCTTGGCCATGCCAAGACCTCATTGATCAGGAGTTGATTTGGCTCAAGGCTGGGATTTTGGCGATTGCTGCTGGCTGGGGTGGCGCGTGAAGCTGCTTGCCATGGGCCAAACCCATCGGGTAAACGACTCCAACTACGTCCGCTCAGACTGCTGGTGTACTCAAGGCTATCAGTGATAATGCCTTGAGTGGTAATCAAATGTACACTATCCAATTCAGCATTCAACAGCGTACCAACTGGAATAACCAAGAATGAATTGGGGCTAATGATCGTTGAATGTTGGATGGTTTGGGCTGTGCCGCCACCCTCAAGTTGATCGTCAATTTTCCAGCCTTGCAGATCAAGCGGCTCTGGGCCGAGATTGTAGAGTTCAATCCAGTCGGTGCCAGTTAAGGGTTGGCTCATTACTTCATTGATTACAATCTGTGCTTGAGTTGGAACAATTGGCAGATCCACCGGATTGCTTTGACCCAAACTTGATGCTCGATTGGCCGCCCAAGCTCCTGTGCCATCGGGGATTCTGGCCCAAGTACGATTGCTGATGGTTGTGCTATAGCTAAAAGCATCGATTAGTTGCCCGGTTGGATCAAACAAACGCACCTCATCAGCACTATTGTTGTAAACATTGGTCATTGAAATGACCAGCCAACTTGCGGGCTGAATAATTGCTTCAAGCAGGATTGGGTTAGCTCCAGCAGCGGCATCATCCAACTGCCAGCCATGCAAATCGATCGCCTGATCGCCAGCATTATATAGCTCGACCCATTCTTTGCCACTGCTTGGCGCTGCCATTAATTCGTTAATCCGAATATGTGTTGGATTTGGTGTGGCCGTTGGGGTTTGGGTTGGTACTGGAATTGAGGTTGGTAAATTTGTTGGGCTGGGTTGGGGTGATGACGTATTGCTGGGTTGAATTATCACTGTGCTGGTGCTAGATGGAGCGGTTGTAGCCGTGTTGGTGGGGATTATGGTTGGCGTGATTTGGCTATTCGCGCTGCCTGGAGTTGGCGTAGTTGCTGCTTGCCATGAGCCAATGCCATCGGGTATGCGGCTCCACGATAGGCCAGCACTAACACTGGTATAGCTGTAGTGATCGATAATCTGGCCTGTAGGATTGAGCAAACGCACCTGATCACCGCTGTTATTCAACACATTGCTCAACGACACAACTAACCAAGCGTTTGGGGCAAGCAGGGTGGGGGTTGGCAAGATTTTAGGGCTGCTGCCACCTTCGATATCATCAACCGCCCAACCACTTAAATCGATGGTGCTTTGGGTTGGATTGTACAACTCGACAAATTCGCTGCCGCTGCTTGGAATCGCCAAGAACTCGTTGAGCACCACCTGAGTTGGGCCGGTTTGGGCCAAGCTTGGTTGTGGCCAGAGCCAACCAAGCAAGATCAAGCGCCACATAAATCGCTGCATAGCCACCTCGCAATTGGAGCACCAATAGCCAAGATTGCCCTATTTAGATACACAAGCGAACGTTTTCTGGCATGCTCAAGTAAGCAATTTTGGTGTAAGTTTCGGATTGGTTGGCGATTTTCAAGCTAGGTGTCGATGTGGGGTATTGGGAGGAGCCTAGCCATTGCTAAGCCAAATCGTAGCACTAACGAGTGCTGGATTGGAATTAACCCCAATTTCCCCCAAAATACTCTAGTGATAGACAAGACCAAACGACGATGGTATGGTACAATTCGGCGCGAGATAGTATGTTGTGAAATAAGTGTATGAAACCACGAATTATTGCAGTAGCAAATCAAAAAGGCGGCGTTGGCAAAACCACTTCGACCGTTAATATTGCTGCGGAGCTTGTTGCCCGCGGCCAACGGGTATTGGTGATTGATCTTGATCCGCAGGGCAACGCCACTACTAGTTTGGGCATTAACAAAAAAGCACTCAAAGCCACGGTGTATGATGTGCTTTTAGGTAACGCACCGACTGAAATTGTGTTAACCGCAACTGGGCGTGAGCAATTGCAACTGCTGCCAGCAACTGTTGAGCTAGCCGGAGCCGAAGTTGAATTAGTTGATGAGCATCGGCGCGAGCACCGTCTCCGTGATGCCTTGGCTCCGATCGCCAGCACCTTCGATACGATTATGATCGATTGCCCACCGTCGTTGGGCTTGCTCACCCTGAACGCCTTATGTGCCGCTCATGGGGTCATTATCCCATTGCAATGCGAATATTTGGCCTTGGAAGGCTTGGCTCAACTCAAAAATACGATCGATCTGGTGCGCACATCGCTTAACCCCGCGTTGACTATTTTAGGGGTCGTGATGACAATGTACGATGGTCGAACCAATTTGGCCCAGCAGGTCGTTTCCGAAGTGCGCCAATATTTTCCACAACGAATTTTCAATACCTTAGTTCCCCGCTCGATTCGCCTGAGTGAAGCCCCCAGCCATGGCCAAACGATTCGCGAGTATGATCCAGCGAGTAAGGGCGCGATGGCCTATGCCATGCTGGTCGATGAACTAAGTCGCAGGCTGGAGGCGGCATGAACCCCAAAAAACGTGGTTTGGGCCAAGGTTTAGGTGCGTTGATTCGCCCTGATCCTACAACATCAATGCCAATGGTCGGCGCATTACATAGCGTGCCAATCGAATCAATCGAGGCGAATCCGCATCAGCCGCGCCAAATTTTTACCCCCGAAGCGCTCGAAGAATTGAGCGCTTCAATTGCGACCCATGGAATTTTGCAACCTTTGGTGGTGACGCGCACCGCGACTGGCTATGAGTTGATCGCTGGCGAACGCCGCTGGCGGGCAGCTCAACAAGCTGGGTTAAGCGAAGTTCCGGTGATCATCAAAGAGGTTACGCCCCAAGAGCGGCTTGAATTGGCCTTGGTTGAAAATATCCAGCGAGCCGATCTCAACCCATTGGAAGAAGCTCAAGCCTACCAATTGTTACACGATGAGTTTAGCTTGAGCCATCAAGCCATTGCCGAGCGGGTTGGCAAAAGCCGCCCTGCGATCACCAATGCGCTGCGTTTGCTCAAATTGCCCTCGCCCTTGCAACAAGCAGTGATGGAGCAGCAACTCACGGCGGGGCATCTCAAGCAGTTAATCACGATCGATGATGAGCGCACCCAGATTTTGGCGATGGAGCAAATTCTAGAGTTTCGGCTTTCGGTGCGCGAGGCCGAAAAAATGGCCCAGTTGATTAAACACGAAAGCCAAACCCCAGCGCAAGCCAGAATCGCCATTCAGCAACGCGGCGCGGCTCCCCGTGCATCGCGGCGCAACGGTGCACCAACGCCAGCCGCCCCAACCCGCAACAGCATCCCAGCCGAGCCAGTCGTGCCTAATGTTGACGATACGGCAGCGGTCGATCAACTGACCCGTCAACTTGGCACAAAAGTTGAAGTTAAACGCCAAGGCAATGGCGGCTATGTCCGCATCGATTTCTACTCCGATGAGCAACTGATTGCCTTGATTGAATCATTGCTCAATGGAGAAACCTTGTGAGGAGCCTATGGCCAGCGATTCATTGCATATTGCCCTCGTATGGCCATACGATGCGGCCTACGCTGGCGGGGTAACCGAGCATGTCAATCAACTAACCCACTATTTTCGGGCTTGGGGCCATCGTGTGACCCTGATTGCGCCCTATTCCAAGGGCACGCCGCCTGATCCGGATTTTATTCCACTTGGCCATGTTACACCTGTCGCGGTCAATGGTTCGGTCGCGCGGGTTAGCCTTTCGTTAACCCTTGGCCCTAAAATTCGCCAAATTTTTCAAACGCATCACTTTGATATTGCGCATATTCACGAGCCGTTTTCGCCAACCCTGCCAACGACTTTTCTGAGCCGTTCAAGTGTGCCAAATGTTGGCACCTTCCACGCGGCGGGTACGCGATCGATTGGCTATACCTCAATTCTGGCCTTATTGCGACGCTTGGAACCAAAATTGCATGGACGAATTGCGGTTTCGGCAGCAGCTCAAGAATTTGCCCATCGCTATTTTCCCGCAGACTATACAATTATCCCGAATGGGGTTGATGTAGCGACCTACAGCACCCAGCAAGCAAGCTTTGGGCTGAACCAAGCCAACCCAAGTGTTTTGTTTGTGGGCCGTTTCAACGAAGAACGCAAAGGCTTTCGCTATTTGCTCGAAGCGATGAGCTATGTGCAACGAACTCGCCCTGATGCACGTTTAATTGTTGCAGGCAGTGGCGACCCAACTCCATTTCTGGCGGCTATTCGCCAATGGCAAATTCGCCATGTAGAATGGTTGGGCTATGTGAGCAAGGCCCAATTAGCTGCCCTTTACCAACAAACCACCCTCTTTTGCGCACCCTCAACTGGTGGCGAGAGCTTTGGCATCGTCTTGCTTGAGGCCATGGCCGCCGGGGCAGCAGTGGTAGCTGCTGATAATCCTGGTTATCGCGATGTGTTGGATCATCGGGTGCAGGGATTGCTGGTGCCAGCCCGCAATGCTCAAGCTTTGGCGGTTGCGATCCTGCAACTGATCGAGGATCAAGCATTACGGGCTGCAATGGCAGAAGCGGGTACAATTAAGGCGCAACTCTATGCCTGGGATCGAGTTGCTCAACGTGTGTTTGCCTTCTACCGTGGCATTCTCTCTGGTTAGGATGTTCAAGGAGGCTCTATGTATAGCACCGGCATCAAACGCTGGGCACGTCGCTTAATGGAACACTTTGTCGCTCCAGTGCTTAGTCGGCTCGGAATTACGCCCAATATGGTCACGCTGATCGGTGTTTTGCTGACTGCTGGAGTTGCGGCTGTGCTGGCGAATGGCAGTTTACAGGTCGGCGGCGTTTTGTTGATTCTGTCCAGTATTTTTGATCTGTTTGATGGGGCGCTGGCGCGTGCCACCAATCAGAGTAGTCGCTTTGGCGCGTTCTTCGATTCAATTATGGACCGTTATAGTGAGGCGGTCGTCTTCTTTGGCTTATTGATATTTATTCATACTAAAATGGTGGGAGCAACCACTTTAGCCCTGACTTTAGTATACTGTTCAATCATTGGCTCGATTATGGTCAGCTATGCGCGTGCTCGGGCGGAAGGTTTGAGTATTCCTTGTGAAACTGGCTGGCTTGGTCGGCCAGAACGGATCACAATTTTGTGCACCTGCTTAATTCTGAATTGGTTGATGGCTGGGCTATGGATTTTGGCGATTTTCACCAATATCACCGCCATTCAACGGATCTATCACGTTTGGCGGACTGAACAAATTGCCAATCCGCAACCCAAGCCAGTAAAAACCAATCGTTGGAATATCAGTCGTAAGCAACCGTAAATTGTAGGACGCTCGGCTTGACTTAGTGCCCTCACCCTGCTGCTCCCACTACGAGAGAAAACGCAGGGTGAGGGCATGACTATTTATGGCACGATGCTACAAGCCACACCATTCAAACTAAAGCTGCTGGGAATCGCATTTGAGCCGCTGTAACTGGCTTGGAAGCCAAACGAGGCCGAGCCTTGCGCAGCAATAAGGTTGTTCCAGCCAGCGTTACGAGCCACTACAGCATTGCCAGTTTGGGTTAGGCTGGTATTCCAAGCATTGCTAATTTGCTGGTTGCCAGCAAAACTCCAATTCAGCGCCCAGCCATTGATCGGCGTGTTGCTGGCGTTGGTCACCGTCACGTTTGCCACAAATCCATTGCCCCATTGACTGTTGATCGCATAGTTGACGCGGCAACCACCACTAATTGGGGTTGGGCTTGGCGTGAGCGTTGGAGTTGGGGTGTTGGTTGGAACACTATCGACAATGGTGACGCTGACTGGATTTTGGGCAAACGCTGAACCCCAAGCCCAACCACCACCAGCAATTGGCACTTCGCCAGTTGCGCTGGCATTCAATTGTACCGTACCCAAAGCGGTTGCTTTAAAGGTGATATTTTTGCATTGCGTTGGGTGTTGGTTATATTTACAGGGCATACTCAACGGTGGATCAAGCTGCACCAAGCCAGCTGGGCTGCTAGTTACGGTGGTGTATTGCAAGCCAATATTGACATATTGAATCGTCAAGGTAAAGACTTGACCCAACGTTACTTGGCTGGGCGCACTCAAAATCAGCGCTGGTCTGGGCGCTGTTTGGGTGGGTGTTGGGCTACTGGTCGGCGTGTTAGTTGGAACCGCCGTATTGGTCGCAGTTGGTTGGGCGGTTGGGGTGCGCGTAGCAGTTGGGGCACTGGTTGGAGTTGGCGTGCCGCCCCGACCTTGCAATAAACGATTGTAAATGGCGGTATAGGCTGGTTTGGGATTGTATTGTTCATCGTAGATCAAGGCCGCGCCATAACCTGGGAAGGTATTCGGAACCCACGAATATTTATCGGTAAAGCCCCAAAATTGAAAAGCTTGACATGCTGGCTGGCGCAAACAGCGATCAAGCACATTTTGATAGACCGTCGCTTGTTGAGCCAAACTTGTGCTGGTCGCGGGCAATTGCAAGCGTACATCGGCTTCAGTTACATAAATTTTCAAGCCCAAATCAGCAAAGCGCTGCATATTTTGGGCAAAGCTGTTGTAATTGATGCCAGAACCGAGCAAGTGCATTTGAAAGCCAATCCCATCGATTGGTACACCCCGCGCCAAAAAGTCGCTGACCATGGCATAGACTGCATTCGATTTGGCGTTAACTTCTTCGATATTGTAATCGTTGTAAATCAGCACCGCATCCGAATCGGCTTGGCGAGCGCGTCTGAAGCCCAACTCAACATAGCTTTGGCCGATGGTGTTATACCAAAACGAACGGCGATACACGCCGCTATCATCAAATACTTCGTTGGCTACATCCCAAATTGCAATATCGTTTTTGTAGCGACCAACCACTGTATCAATATGATCATACAAAATGCTGGTCAGTTCGCTGGCTGTCCAGGGTTGGTTGGCGACCCAACCGGGGTTTTGTTGATGCCAGAGCAAGGTATGGCCGTGGATTTGCTGACCATAGCTTTTGGCAATTTGAATATGCCGATCAACCGGAGCAAAATTGTAGGTTGTACGTTGAGGATGCACGGCATCCCACTTTAATTGGTTACCTGGGGTATAAATATTAAACTGGCCACCCAAAATTGCCTCATATTGAGCGCGATCGCTGAAGTTCCAAAAATCGCTATCAGCAGCGCTGCCAATTAAAAACGTGCCAGCCGCAGCCCGCAAGGTTTGCGGGCTAGTTTGACCGCTGCTCGATTGCCACCAACTGAATTGTCCCGCGATTAATCCTAACATCAGCACTATCCACCAGTAACGTCGTCGGCTGTTCATCGATCCTCCTTGATCAAGCGTGCGATGCGGCAGGCTAGTACGATGAAAGCAATGACGTTTGAGCAGCATCACGGTTAATTTTCTACTTTGAGACCGCTCCCAAAGTAAAGATATATTAAGAAACAGTGATTTGTCAAGCGGATCTTTAGAAAAACTTAAGGGTTGTCGGTTAAGAGCAGTGGTTTAAAGCCGAGGGCATCGCAGGCAGTTAATTGATAGAACACTGTTTCGACATGGCCAGTTGTGGCATTGGCCCATTGTTCGGCTTGGTGTAAGTGGCCATAGACACAGGTATGGGCATTCGCGGCGGCGATGCGTTTGGCAAATTCGGTTGGCTGGCCATCGCGGAAAGGCGGGAAATGCAGCAATACATAGATTGGTCGCGCCTCCTCGGCCAGCACCTGTGCTCCGGCCAAAGCCCGTTCTAAGCGCCCAAGCTCACGCTCATAAATCCGCTGATCGGTGGTTTTATCGAAATCGCGGTCGCCTGGCACGGCCCAACCACGCGTACCACAGACCACAATCTGATCGACAACCACTGCATCGCAATCGACAATCTGCAATGAAGGCGGTAGGATAGCGCGAACCTTATTTTTGCTGCTCCACCAATAATCGTGATTGCCTTTACACAGCACCTTTTTGCCTGGCAGCGCCTCGATCCAAGCGAGATCGGCGCGAACATCGTTGAGATGCATGGCCCATGAAATATCGCCAGCGATTAATACCAAATCATCGGCAGCAACAGATTCGTGCCAAGCCTTAGCGATGGTTGCAGCATGATTGCGCCAATGAGCACCAAAGACATCCATTGGTTTATCCTGCCCGCCAGCAAGGTGCAAGTCGGCAATAGCCCAGATTCGCATAATATATCAGCCCTAGCAGATTGTCCTAAGCTGCTATTGTAGCATAGCTCGCTTGATCGAAGCTTAGCAGGCTAGTGGGTTAGCCCAAGCAAACTAGGCTTTACGCCATAGATAATTGCATCGTACCAACTATACAAACTATAGCCATAACAAAGCAGTGTTAGCGTTATAATCACAGATTCGACATATGGAATGATGCTTAATCGCTGATCGATAAATATTATTCCAATCATCAATAGGAATGGCAGAATAAAATAGCTATAACGTACCTGTACACCAAACACGATATCAATGGCCAAAAACAATAGAAATGTTAATCCACTAGCAATAAGCAAGATTTTTTTGTTTTTTTCTAATTGGAGAAATGGTAATAATCCGAAAATAGCTACAAACATAATTCCAATTGGCGCAAAGCTTGCAGATAAACCATTGATTACTGCTGGCAGATATTCAGTCAAGCCCAATACCTGTTGTTGGGTTGTACCTGTTGTCATAAAAAGATCAATATAAATTGCCAACAACCCAAAAATGCTGATTCCTATTAAGTTTAAAAACCAAGCCCAATAATGCCTACGTTGGGCAGGATCGCGCCAATAGCCTAATGCACAATAGCTAGCGATCCAGGTTCCTGCTAAAAGTGCTACCCCATTATGCATCCAGATAGCCAAACTGAGTATCCCAATGCTGATTATGGTTGGACGAAGAGTCGATTGAAAACTAAAAACAGCCAAAAATACAAGAATCAACCACTGACCAACAATTTGAGGGGCAAAACCCCACCATAAAATTGTCATTTGAATTGGCATTGCTGAGATTAAAATCATTGCCGCAAGTGCAAGTATAGGCCGAACCTTCCAGCGTAATAAGGTTATTGCCAAAAGAATCCCACTGCTTGCATGCAAAAATGTATACAATCCTTCAATAATTAATCCATTATTATTAAAAAATACAGTTAGTGGTAGTGCTAATAGATAAAATGTGGTTGGGGTAATGGTTTCGCGGCCCTGAAATTCATATAATTTATCTAATAATAATGCTGAGCCTTGAGCAACTTGACCTAAACGATCAGCATGAATTACCCGATCATGTGAGCCAAAATTTGGAAATAGGATACTCATTACTGGAATGAAAAAGCTAATAACACTAAATATAATTAAATACCGATATTCATACGGTTTTAGTAAATGCTTAATCTGATTCTGAATTAATGAACGGAGCCAGCCAACTAACAGCGTTGTAGCAGCAGCTACAATTAATAAACGGAGTTGCCATGCCCATGCCACCAATACAAATTTACCAGTGATTGTTACCAGCACCAAGATTGTTATGCCGCTGATACCAACAATTGTCGGCCAATCAGCAGCTAAAAACCACAATACCCCAATAAGGCTACTCATAATTGCCAATTGCACGATTAATAAGTGCCAATGAACACTTGACCAAGCAATACTTGGGGTTTGAATTTGCACATGATCAAGCCGCACCCCCAAAAATCGGGGGTCGGGCAAAACTTGTTGGGTTGGGATATTGAGCCGAACCTGCCAATCGGGCTGGTAGGTTGGCGGTATCAACAGGTGATAGTGACGAGCAGTTTGGGTTAGTGGCAAGGCCACACTAGCGGAATTAGTCGAAACCTGCATGGTTGCGGTAACTGGCAAACTACTTGGTACGCCACCTATTTTTAAGCTAAGCAAGCGTGAGCTAGCCGAACCGTAGCCCTGAAGCCGAATCGTAGCCTCGGCTTGAGTCCAACGGTAGGTTTCACCGAGGGCGTTTTGTTCTTGCTCGAAGCCGCCAGCAACATTATTTTGGTCGCCCCAATTGCCAACATCAATCTGTTGAATTTGGCCAAATAGCCGTAAACTGAGTGTATTGCCAACCAAGAGCATCAAGCTGAGTCCAGCCAACCCTAGGCTAACCCATACGAACCTTTTGAACTGCATAAACCAACCTCTGTCACCAATAACCAAGCAAACAGAGTAAATTGTACCGTATGATCTCGATTACTTGATTGATTAATCGTATGCTAGCAAAAGGTTAGTATTTTGTTAGAATTAACCCTTGCAAATTGTTAATCTTTTGCTATAATCACTGCGATGAGTAATTTGTGATTGGAGGATAGCGTTTTAACGAGATAATTGAGATGTAGGTAAAGGTTATGTCCTCGACATGAGGCATGCGGTTGATGTTGAGAGCATCAAGCGCTACTGAGAACAGAGAGTTCTTTGTATTCCAAATAATCTCAATTAAATAAGAACCTGTTGAACGATCGTTTAAGCGATTGTTTAACGTGCTTTGGTTTGTTCGCCATTGCTTAGCTGCATAATGCCATGCACTAGGTTTCTTTGATGTGTTTACTTTTACCAAGAGAGTACCTATGACACTATCATCACGTCTGAAACGCACAGTTTCAGGGGCGTTATTAGCTGCGGTGACTGCTTCGACCATTCCAGCATCACCAATTGCCGCTCAATCTCGCGATACCAACCCAAACACGCCACCAGCAACACCTGATGTACCACCGGTTGCCAGCGTGCGTGAACGCACCACTCCGAGTTTGGCCCTAAATTTGCGGGCGGATCAAGCCTTTGTGAGCGTTGGTCAAACCCTTGGTCTCACGATCAATTTGGCCAATGTTGGCGACATTCCTGGCACAAACATTCTCATCCGCTTGCCAGTTCCTGCGAATACGACCCCACTGACCACCGACCAGCTTGTAGCAGATGGCAGCGCGTGGGAATGGTCAATCGACGCACTGGCAGCCCGAACCAGCCAAACCATGCGGGTTCAGGTGCGGGTTAATGCAACAACCGATGCAACGCTCTTGACCACCGCATCGTTGAGTGCCACCAAACTTGAGCAACCAGTTCGATCACGCTCAGGCACATTGATTGTGGCCGCAGGCAAAGCCCGAACCATCACCGCCAGTCGTGGGAGTACTGCAACCAGTTTGCGCACTGCCGATAATGCGATTGAAGTGTCGATTGCTAAGCCTACTGCCGATACAACCCTCACCCTCACTCCCAACGTTACGGATGTTCCCAGTAATAGCAAGCGTGGCCTACCGCCATTCCGGATTACCAGCACGGCCAAATCGGGTGACATGCTGCTGAACCTTCGCTATACCGATGAGCAATTACGAGCACTTGGCATTTCGGCCTCTGATTTGACCTTGATGGCTTACGATGAAACCACCAAGACTTGGAAATCGGTCGAAACCACGCTTGACCTGCAAAATCGCCGTGTTGGTGCACGGGTTGCGGTTGGCGGCAACTACCAATTAACTGATGGTTCTTCGCCCTCAGAAGCCTTCTTGCCAAGCTTGCAAGGTTGGCAAACCAGCCTGTACACTGGAGCCGCAACCTCTTCTTATCCAATTGACGTTCCTGCTGGCCCAGGTGGCATCAAGCCTGATATTGCGCTGAGCTACAACAGTAGCAGCAGCGATGGCAAAGGTGGCCAACGCATACTCAGCCAAGCTGGTTGGGTTGGGCGTGATTGGAGCCTGGAGATGGGGTCGGTATCGGCCAATAAAGTTGCCGATGGCCGCACCTACTATTCCTTAACCTTCAATGGCATGGCTTTTGATGTGACCCGTGGTGCCGCCTTGGTTGGGTCACCCGTTGAGGCCAATCTTTCGCACTGGACTTGGACTCCGGTCAATGAAACCTTTGCCAAAGTCACCGCTTTTGAATTAGGCGATTCAACCGCGAGCCGTGGTGGGAGCCGTTATGGCACACCACTGAAACGCTATGGCTGGCGGGTATGGTCAAAAGATGGCACCAAGTATGAATTTGTTGAAGATGCTTGGTGGGGCTGGGATACCTGTGAGATCGATGGGGCTGCCAGCATGGAAACCTATCAATGGTCGCTCAGCAGCATCACCGATGTCAACAATAATGTGATTACCTACAACTATAGCCGCGATAGCCAACAACGCAGCACCTGTAACGGGATCGTTGGGATGGTTGATCGTGAAGTTTGGCCAACCAGTGTTACCTGGGGAGCCAATAGTGGCACCGGTGCAATCGACCGCTATAAGGTTGATTTCAATAGTTCAGCTCGCACGAATGACCTCGACTTTGATTGGGCGGGCAACCAATTAGGCGACAGCAATGGCGCTCCACGCAAAACGCGCCAACTCGATACGATCAACGTCTCTAGCAAGCCCAATAGTGCATGGGAACTGATTCGCCAATATTCTTTGGGTTACGACTACTCCACCTATGCCGATACCACGGTTAATATTGATTCTGACAGCGAACGCTTGACCTTAAAGAGCATTCAACGAGTCGGGAAAAGCGGGTCAACTACCCTTCCGATTGATCCAAATACCGCCATTGCGCTACCAGCAACAACCTTTACCTATGGCACAAGTCCTGGAACGACCCAATACTACCCTGATGGGGCATGGAATCGTTTGACCCAAGTCAATAATGGGCAAGGTGGCACGATCACGTTTGCCTATGAAAATATTGGTCAAAGTATTAACAAAACGTTGTATGCGAATTATCGACGGGTGAGTAGCAAAACCCTGAATGATGGGCGTGGCAACAATTACACCACGAACTATAGCTATACCAACCCTGCGTTAAATACGCTTGGGTCAGCACTTGATAGCAACGATAGTTCAGGCCAAGTCTATGCCAACTCAGCAGTCTTGTATTACAACAAGTATCGCAACAATACCGATATGAGCAGCTGGTTGGTGCACAAAGCCCGCACTGAGTTCCGTGGTCATGCCAAGGTTACCGAGCGCGATCCGAATGGCAATGAAACTGACCACTATTTCTATCAAGGCGATGCCAACTGTACTCCCGCCGTCTATGGCTCGCAGATGGAGACAGATGCTTGTTTCATCAATATTCGCAATAACGAAATCTTAAAAGGTAAGGAATATCGCACGGTTCAGCGCCAAGGTTCCACCAGTACGATGCTGCGTGAAAGCGGGAATTACTATATTATTGAATTCTACGGCTTCTCGGTATCACCATTTGCTGGCTTGTGGCGCTCATTCGATTACACCAACGAATCATTCAGCGTCAATTATGATCCAGCTCCTGCGGGCGGGCCAACGGCAACCGTCAACCGCACGAAATACTACTACGACCCAGCGAGCCAAGGCGGCGTGCAGTATGGCAATGTCACCAAAATTGAAGAGTTAGATATTAGTGGCGCGGTCTATCGCTCAACCAGCAATACCTATGCGCCGAATACCAGCAGCGCCTATATTGTTGATCGCTTGGTGACCCAGATCATCCGCGATGGGCAAAATCGGTTGTTGGCCTTGACTGAAAACCGCTATGATGGTGCGGTGACGACCCAAGCCGTTGGCACGCGGGGCTTGCTGACCTTGACCCGCAAGTATAGCAATGTGCCGTTAGCGACCAGCACGACAGGTTTAACCCTCGTCAGCAGCGATACCAGCTTTGGCTACGATGCGTATGGCAATCAAACCACCGTCACCACCTATGCCCAAGCAGGCACGCGCTTGTTCAATGGAACAACCACGACCTTCAGCGCTCCTGGCAATGGCGCAACCAGCAGCACGGTGACATCAACCTACGATTCGATTTTCCATGCCTTCTCAACCAGTGTCAGCCAACCAACCGGCAATACCAATAGCCTGGTGTTGAATGAAAGTGCTGGCTATGATTATCGCATGGGCACCTTGACCAGCGTTACCGATGCCAATGGCAATGTGACCAACGCGGAATACGATAGCTTTGGCCGCATGGTCGCCTTGATCAAACCAGGTGATACCAGCGCCTTGCCCACGGTCAAAGCCCATTATGTTGATAGCGCGATTCCTTTCCGCTATTGGACGGAAACCCGTGAAGCCAGTGGTTTGGGTGGTGTTCAGATCAACAGCCAGTTCTACGACGGCTTGGGTCGCAAAATTCAAACCAAACAAGAAAGTATGGATGGCAGCCAAAATATTGTGGTTGATACCAAATACGATGGCATGAACAAAGTCACCCACGAATCACAACCACGCTATGTCAATGAAACCAGTGGTTCCTTCTGGATCTATACCGCCATTCCTGGCACTGGGGTTAATTGGACAACCAAAACCTACGATAGCCTTGGGCGCTTGTTGACCTTGACTACGCCTGATGGTGCCAAAACCACCAAACGCTATTGGCAATATAACAACCTGAGCGTGGTCGATACAATTGACCCCAATCGCTATCGCACCCAACATCGCAGTGATGAGTTTGGCCGTTTGCTCCAAGTGCAAGAATTGAGTGGCAATTGTACGACATGGGCGTTCTTCAGCGACTTTAGCTGTGCTGGCAACTACACCAATGCTTGGGCCAGCTATAGCCTGACTACCTATGCCTATAGCCCACTCGATTTGTTGATCACCAGTACCGATGCCAATAACAACATCACCAGCATGACCTACGATTCTTTGGGTCGCAAGCTGACCATGAGCGACCCTGATATGGGTGCATGGAGCTATGGCTATGATGTTGATGGTAATCTGCTCAGCCAAATTGATGCCAAAAACCAAACCTTGAGCTTCGAATACGATTTGCTCAACCGTTTGACCGCCAAAAAGCAAGGCTCAACCACGATTGCCAGCTATAGCTACGATCAATTTGATGCCGCGCATAGCAATGGCAAAGGTCAATTGACCAGCATGACCGATGCCAGTGGCAGCAGTAACTGGGGGTATACAGCTCGCAGCGAAATCAACAAAATTGCCCAAACGGTTGATGGCACGACTTATAACACCCTTAACAGTTATCGTGCCGATGGTCAACAAGTGACCACAACCTATCCAACTGGCGAAATCCTGACCTATGGCTATGATGCGGCAGGCCGCCAAACCAGCCTAGCATCAAGCCTCGGCGAAATCTTCCAAGTCAATGTCAATTACGATGCGCTTGGCCAAAAAACCAGCGAAACCTTGAATAACGGCTTACAAACCCAATATAGCTACGACCCGCTCTCAAAACGCTTGACGAGCACGGTCACCGCCGATATTGCCACCTTGCAAGAGCGTTTCCGCCGCGACTTTACCTATGATCTTGCTGGCAATGTGCGCACGATCAGCTCGCAAGATACCCTGAACGCCAATGAAATTATGCGCTACAGCTATGATCATCGTGATCGCGTGACCAATGCCTGCGCCGTGAGCAGCACCAGCAGTAGCGTCTGTATTGGGGGCGCAACCTTCAATCAAAGCTATGGCTACGATGCGATTGGCAATATCACCAACAAAGCTGGCCTAAGCTATAGTTACACCAATGGCAAACCGCACGCGGTTTCCAGCGTTGGTGGCCAAAGCTATACCTACGACAACAACGGCAATATGCTCAGCGGCGGTGGCCGCAGCTATACCTGGAATATCGAAAACCAACCAACCCAAATCAGTACCAGCACCGTCACCGAAACCTACAAGTATGATGGCAACAATGCCCGCATCAAGAAAACCACTACCACGGGTGGCACTGTTAAGAGTGTGCTCTATATCGGTAGCGTTGAATATTGGAGCGATGGCAAGGTTATTTCCAACTATGGCGTTGCAGCTCGGACAACCACAGGCAACCCAACCACCAGCAATCGTGGCAGTGTGATCTATCTCCATACTGATCATCTTGGCTCAGTTGGGGCAATTACCAATGGCAGTGGCACGGTGATCGAGGCTGAACGCTATGATCCATGGGGCGCAACCCGCAGCGGCAACCTCACCAGCACCGAGTTTGGCTATACCGGCCAACGCAAAGATGATGGCACCGGCTTGTTGTTCTACAATGCTCGCTACTACGATGCCGCAATTGCCCGTTTTGTTAGCGCGGATAGTATTGTACCCGGCAAAGAAGATAGCAAGGGAGGATCTACGAAAACACTGGGGTATGATGATGAATTAGCTCATCGGCCTCTAACAGTTGATTTTCATGAGAAGAAATTTGCTTTGGATTATAGCAAAGAACTAAGGTTTACAGCTACAAAAGGTTTTCATTTCCAACTTGACGAAGAGGCTTTGAAAGATGAAAAACATCAGTGGGGGCCACAAAATGCTCAAACGTTAAATCGTTACAGCTATGTAGTAAATAATCCTTTACGTTTTGTTGATCCCAGCGGACATTGGAGTGTAAGTTGCTGGGATCATATGAGGCAGTGTAGATTTATATTTACTCCAGAAGAAACAAAGGAAATTGCGAATCTCATATTAATGGGGGCATCTTCAGCAGGTGCTATTGGCGCATTTCTTGCTGCAGCAAAAATGGGAGGGCCTTACGGGGTATACATAGCTCTTGCTGTAGCTGCAATTCTTTTCACGGGAGCAACGGTACTAGGTGCTGCGGCATTCTTAGGTGGTCATCTAGAGATCTACGCTATGTACGACCTTAGAGGGATGCCTATCGTAACGATACCTTATATATGGTGGTAATTTGAATATTAAGGGCTTCTAATCAAAGATAGAACAAGTTGGTTGAGATTTTATAAGATCTCAACCAACTTATTCTATCTTTTTATACGGGAATATAAACTATGAATCCCTCAAAATCGTTTTATGGGATACAATGTTATCAATATCAAGTATTACTATGATTATAGATAATATTGAAATTTTACGTATTATTTTGCTATTTTCCTGACTATTAAATATAATATGCATTAAAATAACAATAAATCAATAAATAGTAATTTCTTTTTAATAATTCAATATAATATCATACAATTTCACAGGAAATACATTGATATACTGATCTAAACAGTATTATTGTTTCAATAACTTGCTATATTTGATAGATAACACAACTATTTTTCTGTAAATCAAGTTATATTGATAGGATTACGGCTCAGGCTTTACTTCATTAAACCGATTTATTTATTTTCAATTCAATACTATGCAGAATTTATAGAAAAACAGGGATGCTATCATAAATTATTGAAAATCCTTGAGCATGTTCTAGCATTTTAGCCTTGCTGATATTGCACCTTTGTAGCAACTATCATATAAATGCCTACAAACGAAGTGTTTAGCAGCCTTGCTCGCACGTTGGCCTAGAATCCACGAGTTCGGATTATGAACTGAATTGAATGGAGTTATGATGAACCAGAAGCAACTCAACACAATCAACTTGATCGCCGGAGTCGCAGCATTATCGGCGAGAATGATGCAAATCTATCAGGTTATTGTGAATGCTACCCCTTGGAATTACATTTTTTGCGCAATCGGATTGTGTTTAATGGGTTTAAGTCTTTTGCTTCAGAAGAAAATACATATTATTGCCAATATCACACTTATTATAAGCTCACTGATCTGTTTTGTTATTAGCATTATTATGTTTTTAATTTAATTAGCTTCGGTCTGATAAGGTAGAGCATATTGTATACTGTCATAACAACTGGATCGTTATGTCGTTCGATTTGCTCTCCTAGATAATTTTCAGCTTGAAGTTGATAGATGCTTTGGGGATTATCAGGCGTAAGGAACAACGTTTAAGGATCGATGTATGTCATATGTTGTAGAAAGAGCCGAGATTGTTCCAAGCAATATTAAATTACGACGATTGCTATTAATCGTCAATGCAATCTCGTTGATGCTAACCCTACCATTCTCAATGTTCATTGCATTTTGGATATTAATAGAGCCTTTAGTACGCATATTAAGTTTAACATTGCTGGCCTATGCTATCGCCGTCATCAATTCGTTTATTATCATTAAAAAATGGAAATCGCTGCCATTTATGTTCTTAGTAGTAGCAGTAATGCTCAATGTTGCTTCCTCGCTGTTCCATTTTTTACATTGGCAATGATCTTAGAGGATGTAAAAATTTCTACATTGCTTAATTCAAGCCTCAGACCCTGCACCATTTAACAGCGTATCTCGTCTCCTCCTGACTCATGGCACAACTTTTGCTTTTATAAAACACCAGATAACCAAACCAATGATATGTACCATATTCAGGAGGAAATACCATGGAATTCTCAGTTATTGGCTTATTGTTGATGTTGTTGATTGCGGCAGTGTGTGGTGCAGCTGGTCAAGCAATTGCGGGCTATAGCATGGGCGGTTTGTTGGCCTCAATTGGGGTTGGCTTTATTGGCGCATTGCTCGGCTCGTGGTTGGCTGCCAACTTAGGCTTGCCCGAACTGTTGACCTTTAATGTTGAAGGCAAACCGTTTCCGATTATCTGGTCGATCATCGGCGCAACCTTGTTTGCTTTGTTGATTTCGTTTATGCGTGCTCCTCGCCGTCGCCGCATCTAAAAAATCATTCAGCTAAAACAAACTTCAAGCGTTCTGTCGTCGTATGACAGGGCGCTTTTTTTTGATCGCGATCAGAATGAGCATTTGATGAGTTTCGACTTTGTAGCAACGCTTGGTTGCCGAAAAACTTGTTTTATGTCATGCTAAAAGTTGTCAAAACTAGGCGAGAACGCTATACTGCCGTATGTGATGTTTGCTGTGGATGCCGCAAATATCAACGTTTCGGCGGAGGTTCTGGATGGCTGGCCCGTTGGTTTTGCAAGTTGGTGATTGTACCGTTGCTTGTTCGTATGCGTTGCCACATCAGCGTGGCGATGCCTTGCTCCAAACCCGTTTGCGTAGCGTCTTTGCCGACGAAACGCTTGTCCATAACGAAGGCTTAGATGGCGAAGCAACCGAGGATTTTCTCAAGCGCTACGATCGCACGATGGCTCGCTATCCCGAAATCGATCTGATTATTGTGCGTTATGGCGTGAATGATCGCAAGCGCTACGGCATTGGGCCATTCGAAGCCAAATTGATCGAGCTTTGCGATTTGTTTGAGCGCGATTATCCTCAAGCCAAAATCATCTTGGAAACAGGCATTTACGTCGATTATCCGGCGCATTATGCCTTTGATCGCAACTCCAAGCTAGAGCCAGTGTATCGGATGATTGCCAAACTTGCCCAGCAGCGTGGCTATGCGGTGGTCGATATTTTCGAACGCATGAAGCGTGAAACCCAACAAGGCAACTGGGATCTACGGGCGCGTGGTTTTGGCTCGGTCGATGAGGATTTTCCGGTGTTGGGGCCAGCGCTTGATCATATTCATGGCCATGATGTACGCTGGTTTACCAACATTCACCCAAATATCCAAGGCATCCAAACGATTGTTGATGAAGAAATCTCCGTAATTACCCAAACCTGGCCAACTGGGTTGCGGGCAATAGCGTGAGGAGTATTATGCAGCAGGTTCCTTCGACGCATGTGCGTCATCCAATGTGGCCAATTTATCTCTGCGTTGCGGTTACTGCCCTTGGAATTGGGATCATCAACCCGTTGATTCCGCATTTACTTGAGCAAAACGGCGCTAATGAATTTATTGTGGGCTTGAGCACCAGTGTGATGTTTGCCAGCCTTGTGCTAACTGGCATGCCGATTGGCCGCACAATCGATAAATTTGGCATTCGACTATTTTTGATCGTTGGCTTAATTTCCTACACCGTTGCTATGCTGGCAATGCCTTGGACGCATAGTATCCCGCTCTTTTTCATGTGGCGGATTTTCGAGGGGATTGGTTGGTCGTGTGTTTGGACTGCCGCTGAAACCTATGTCAGTCGGGTTAGTTCGCCTGCACAACGAGGGCATAACACCGCCGTCTATGGCATGTCGCTGGCCAGTGGTACAGCAGCAGGTCCAATCATCGGCACAGCGGTTTATGAATGGACCAAAAACCCTGTCCATCCATTTTTGGTAGCAGTCGCGGCAGCGATTATCGCGACCGTGATTGTGGTCTTGGTTGTGCCAGAACCGCATGTTCATCATACAGAGCAGGAAAGTGGTGGTGTCAGCTTTAAAATCACCCGCCCATTAATTTTGCCTTTGGCGATTGCCTTCCTGTATGGTTATGGCACGTTGTCGCTGGTTTCATTGCTACCAACCCTCAATTATAGCAACTGGGAGCTGGGTACGCTGATTTCGGTAACGGTCATTGCCAACATTGTGGCCCAAGTGCCAATTGGCCGAATGCTTGATCGCTATGGCTATCGGCCATTACTAATTGGCTCGTTATCGCTCCTTTCGGCGGCAGCCTTGTTCTCGACCCTGCACCCACCGTTCTTGCTAACCCTATTTCTCGGGATGTTGCTGGGCGCATTCGCTGGCACGCTCTATCCAATTGGGTTGGCTGTGTTAGCAGCGCGGGTTCCACCAGCCAAATTGGGCGGTGCTAGCGGCATGTTTACGGTTTGCTATGGGCTTGGCAGTTTTGTTGGGCCTGCGCTCACAGGCGGCGTAATGTCCATGGTTGGTGCGAAACATAGCGACCAAGCCTTGTTTGGCACGATTGGCTGTTTGGTGCTCGCACTCTTGGGCTTAATGATGACCGGAATCGATCGGGTCAACGTCAAAGAGGAACATCCAGTTAGCGTAGCCTCAAGCGGCATCAAGCCACCAATGTAAATATCAGGGTGGTTGATGCTTCAAAGGCTGGTAATACGCCAGCCTTTTTTGTTAGGCCAAAATAGCAAGGTTAAACAAAAAACTCAGCACTGCTGCTGAGTTTTGTTGGCTGGCGGACCAGGATTCGAACCTAGATAAACAGTGCCAAAAACTGTTGTCCTACCTTTAGACGATCCGCCATCACCGAGTTATCTTCAACGCTTCCGTTGACTTTGATAGTATAGCATAGGTGCTACTTTTTTGCAAATCGGACGAAAGTCGTATCTTTCGGCGGTCGGCAGATCAGCAGGGTTTTAGGCAACTCAAAAACTCCTTGGCTTGGTCGTCTATTGCGTTGTTAAGCTTGCAATGCCGACGATTATTCGGATGGGGTATTTTATTGTTGCTGAAATTGCTCAATTTGCTGAGCGGTAGGCAAGCCTGGAATTGCACCACGCACAAGAGTCGCTAAGGCTCCGGCAATACAGGCCCGTTGTAAGGCCCGCTCAAATTTAGTTTGATCAGCGGGTAAGCTGGGATGCTGAATTAATTGGGCCAATAAGCAGGCCACAAAGCTATCACCAGCGCCGGTTGCATCAATTGCCTGCACGTTGGGCGCGGCTACATGGCCCGATCTAGCAGCAGTTTGATACCAACAGCCTGCACTGCCATCAGTCACGACAATCACTTGGCTGCGTTCATGCCATAAACTTTGAGCAGCGGCCAACGGATCTGCGAGGGCAGTCAGAAATTCGGCTTCTTCACGGCTAAGTTTGACGATTTGGGCTAATGGCAAGAGCTTGAGCATCACCCGCCGCGCTGCTTCCAACGAGGGCCAAAGCGCTGCCCGCAAATTAGGGTCAAACGAGAGCACCGCACCGTTGGCATGTGCTAGTTCAATTGCACGTAAGGTGGTTTGGTAGCCCAAATCGTTGCTGGCGCTGATCGAGCCAAAATGCAAAAGCTCAACATTGGCAAATTGGCGTGGGTCAAGATCGCTTGGTGCAAACAGCATATCAGCGCTGGGATGGCGATAAAACATAAAATCGCGTTCGCCATCGGCTTGCAGCGCCACAAATGCCAAGGCTGTGCGAGCCTGCTCAGTGCGGCGCAGACCTTGGATATTGACATTGTGCTGAGCCAATGTGTCAGCCAAAAAATCGCCAAACGAATCGGCTCCGACCATGCCCAAAAAGCCACTGGTAATGCCCAAGCGTGCTAAGCCAACCGCAACGTTGGCGGGAGCGCCACCAGCAGCACGTTGCCAGAGCGGTGTATTGGCAACCCCTAAACCAGCTTCGGTTGGCACAAAATCCACCAATAATTCACCGAGACATAAAGCCTGTGTCATGGCAACTCCCGTTATGCTTGGCTGAGTTTGCTGCTGCTGGCGCGTTCGATCAGATTAACGGGCAAGGTATAGAGGGTTGGGCGGCGTGTGCCTTCATTCAGCGCGGCCAGCAAAACCTCAGCTCCCTTACGGCCCATTTGCTCCATTGGCTGATGAATTGTGGTTAAACCCACCAACTGCGCCATTTCGAGATCATCATAGCCAACCACGGCGATGTCTTCGCCTGCCTTCAAGCCGCGTTCGCGCAAAGCATCGATCACGCCAAAGGCTAAATCGTCGTTGGCAGCAAAAATAGCGCTCGGTGACTCAGGTAATGCCAGCAATTCAAGCGCCGCCTGATGGCCCCAATCGCGCCGATCAAAGCCTGGCCGCAGATATTCAGGTTGCAATGGCAGATGATGCGCAGTGAGAGCAGCCTCGTAGCCTCGCCGCCGATCGCGGTTGACGGTAAAACCCAAATCTGGTTCCAACTGACCCGAAACAAAGCCAATCCGCTGATGGCCTTGGCTGATTAGATGTTCGACGGCTTTGAATGCACCGCCCACATTATCAACGACCACTGATGGTAAATTGGCAACTTGAGTGTCGATCATCACTGCTGGCAAATTGGCCGCTTGCAAGCGTTTGATTTCAGGCTGAGCCAAAGGCAACGAAACAATCAACAGCCCATCGGTACGCCCCAAAAATGGCAGCGTATTAAAATAGCGCGTGCGTTGTTCCGGCGAGTCAACATTAAAAATAATCAACTGATATTCAGAATTGGCCACAACCGCTTCGATGCCCCGCAGCACTTCAATAAAAAATGGTCGCGTAAGGAAGGGCAGAATAATCGCAATCGCATTGGTTTTGGCGGTTACCAGTTGGCGAGCAGCATGATTTGGTCGATAACCAAGCTCGTCGATCACTGCCAAAACTCTGGCACGAGTTTCTGGTAGCACGTTGGGCGATTCGTTGAGCACCCGCGAAACGGTTGCAATGCCAACTCCCGCCCGTTTCGCCACATCTTTAATCGTATATGCCATGGGTTTGTACTCTCCAATGAGCCATGGAAACGCTTCCAGAGCATCTTATCCTGAGTATAGCCAGCTTGTCAAGCGTGTGCGAAAAATCATACCATAGGCCATGCAAAAGGGCGATAGCTTAGGGTTGGCTGTAGACAATTGTCCAATAGTGGCCGTAGGTTGCTTGGGCGTTTTGGGCATGACCGATGCCAAACTCACTAATATTGGGGTTGAGCAACTCGGCTTGCAAGGCCGGATCATTGATCAATGCGTTGAAGGCGGCCTGCGGTGTGCTATGACCTGCACTGATATGCACATTCCAGAAGCTGGCGATATAGTTGGCTTGGCGCAGCAAATCGCCAATGGTTTGGCCGACCTGATTGGAATTGCTGAAATAGTTGTTGGTGGCCATATCGCTGCTGTGGGCTTGCGCCACGGCCTGCACTTGCGGTTGCAAGGTTAGTGGGGCAACTCCATTTTGGCTGCGAAATTGGTTGATCAAATCGGCCAGTTGGCTAATTTCGGGGGCAAGTGGGGTTGGCTCAGGCGTTGGTTCAGCGGTTGGTGGCACTTGCGTTGGCTCAGGGCTTGGCTGAATCACGGCGGTTGGTAATTCGAGGGTTGGCTCAGCGGTGGGCTCGCTGGTGGCAGGAACACTGGTAGCGGTGGGCGTGCTTGATGGCAAATTAATAATTGCAATAATTGGCGATGTAGGCGTTGCTTCGACTGCGCCAGCCGATTGCATTGTCATAAACACTTGCCAACCAATCAGGCCAGCAATAATTAACAAACTCATAATCCCCATCGCATACCAGCGGGGCTTGATTTTGACGTGAGCTACTTCCGGCAGCTTGGCTCCATTGAGCGCAATGGTGGCTTGGCCTGCACTCGAAACCACGCGCGGCCTGCGCACAGTATTGTTTTCGTTGGTGCTGGCCGTGGCTTTGCTTGGTTGTTTGAGCAATTGCAAAGCAACTTTAGCCGAATCGGGCCGTTTATTTGGATCTGTCTCCAACAATTGTAAGATGAGCGCATCCAAGCCTGCTGGCACATTATCGGCCAATTCGCTGGGGCAGCGCAGCCGTACATGGCCTGAAATCCGCGATTCGGCTGGCACTGGCGCATGGCCAGTCAGCATGTGGTAGGCAGTTGCGCCAAGGCTATACAAATCGGAGCGGGCATCGGTTGCTCGACCACGGGTCTGCTCAGGTGAGGCATAAAATAGCGAAAAGGCTTTGGCGGCGGTTTCCGTGCTTTGGCTGCGTTTGGCGATGCCAAAATCGAGCAACACCAAACGCTCATCGGCGGTACGCTTGATATTCTCGGGCTTAATATCGCGATGAATAATATTGAGCGCATGCAATTGCGCTAGTTGGCCTAGCATAATGGTTAGAAAATGCTCGACAATATTAGGGGCAATGCGTTCGTGGGCATCAATTAATGCCCCAACTGTTGTGCCGCTAATAAACTCCATCACCAACGCGATCACGTTGCCATCGCTCCAAATATCGTAAATTTCGGGAATAAATGGCAGTTGGCGGGCATGCTGAGCCAGGATTTGGGCTTCGACATTAACCTGTTCGCGCATAGCTGGCGAGTTGGCAGTAATCAATTTAATCGCATAATGACGGGCTAAATCGATATCAAAGGCCTCGTAGACCACCCCAAACCCACCTTGACCGAGCAACCCTTTGACGCGGTAGCGATTGCGTAGCAGCAAGGGCTGATGACATTGCGAACAACGAACATCCGTTGCTGTCACAACGGTTTGACATGCATAACAGTTGATCGTCATAGTGCCACCCTATCGCTAAGCCAAGAGAACCAATAGCCCTAGCCTACACCAACCATGCGGGTCAATGCAATGGATAATCAGGCCTATTTCGCAACCCACGACCCTGCGCCAGATGGCTGCTTGCAGCTAGGCCAAACGCGCCGAATCGGTGTGAATTCTGCTACAATAGAACTATGATAAAACTACTGATGAGTTGGAATATAGCAGAAGGCCGCGAGCAAGCTCATCTTGAGTATGTCACGAGTGAGTTTGTTCCTGCTCTGATGAAGCATGGCGCGATCAGCGATGCCTGGCTTTCGTTGGGTGGTACGCCTGAGGCTCCCGAAATGATCCTCGGGATAACCTCGGATGAAGAAATCGAACTACGCTCGTTTATGCAGAGCAACGAATGGCAAGAATTGAGTGCCAAGCTCAGCCGCCATGTTGCTGATTTTCGCTACTGGTTCACCAACAAAATCCAGAACCCTGGTGGTTTTCAGATGTAAGCTAAACCAAACAAGGCGATCTAGCTGATGCTAAATCGCCTTGTTTGCTAGTGCCAACAGCAATTGCCTAGGCTGCAACCGCCTCAACCTGCTTTAGCCTTTTTTAATTAATAAGCGAATCGCGGTGCGTTCCTCTTCATCGATGGCAACATCAATAAACGAAGGCACACACACAATATCGATTCCTTCTTCTTGCAGATACGAGCGAGCGATTGCTACCGCTTTAATCGCCTGATTGGTTGCGCCAGCGCCGATCGATTGAACTTCGGCATGGCCCGCCTCGCGAATAACTCCGGCAATGGCCCCGGCAACAGCCGATGGGCGTGAACGGGTAGAGACCTTTAATACTTCGGCATCGTTGTGTACTGCGCCAGCATTGCTGGGAGCATCGGCTGAAGTGGTCCGTTGGTCGTCGTTGCTAAAGCGATCAAGTTGATACGCCATTGCTGCCTCCTTGAAAAGGAACGGTAGAGATTGCTGTCATGCACGCATCGCGCCTTCTCGGTTTGAGGGGGGAGGGCGATGAACACGGACTTGCCAAGCCGCATGCCCACGATGGTACAAAAACCATCTTTGCCCCCTCCCTCACACACAGAGCCTCGCCCTATGCTTACCGTGCATAATCAACCGCACGGGTTTCGCGGATGACGGTAACTTTGATTTGACCTGGATATTGCAGGGTACTCTCGATCTTTTTGGCCACTTCGCGGGCCAAATGAATACTTTCAAGATCATCAAGCGCATCGGGTTGCACCATAACCCGCACTTCCCGGCCTGCTTGAATTGCGAATGCCCGTTGAACACCAGGAAACGATGTGGCGACATGTTCAAGAGCTTCGAGCCGCTTAATATACAAGTCGATGGTCTCGCGGCGTGCGCCTGGGCGACCACCAGAGATGGCATCGGCGGCTTGAACAAGAAAAGCCTCAACAGTTTGAGGTTCCTCATCGTTATGATGGGCAGCAATTGCATGAACTACCGCCGCGTTGCGGCCAAGCCGTCGGGCAATATCAGCCCCGATTAACGCGTGCGGCCCTTGTACATCGTGGTCAATGGCTTTCCCAATATCATGGAGCAGCGCTGCGGTCTTGGCAACCTGCACATTGGCACCCAATTCTGCTGCCATCGCTCCTGCCAAAAAGGCACATTCTAACGAATGCTGCAAGACATTTTGGCCGTAGCTAGTACGATATTTCAACCGCCCCAGAATCTTCAAGAGATCTGGATGAAGGCCTTGGACGTTGGCTTCGTAGGCCACGCGTTCGCCTTCTTCGCGGATTATTTGCTCAAGGTCTTGGCGGGTTTTATCAGCGACTTCCTCAATCCGGGCGGGGTGAATCCGACCATCTTTCAACAATCGGTTCAGGGTTAAGCGGGCTACTTCACGACGTACTGGGTCGTGACACGAGAGTGTGACCGCTTCGGGCGTATCATCGACAATAATATCGACACCAGTAATTTGCTCGAATGCGCGAATATTGCGCCCTTCGCGCCCGATAATCCGACCCTTGAGTTCCTCGCTGGGCAGTTGTACCGTGCTTACAGTAATTTCGGCGACATAATCTGATGCACAGCGTTGGATCGCCAACCCAACGATTTTGCGTGCAATCCGATCGCCATCGAGCTTTGCTGCCGCTTCGATTTCGTGGATGCGGCGAGCAGCCTCGGCACGGGTTTCTTGTTCAACACGAGAGAGAATAATTTCACGTGCTTGTTCGTTAGTGAGACCTGCGACCCGCTCTAGCTCAGCTTGTTGAGCTGTGCGTAGGCGTTCGGCTTCGCTGTGTAAGTTTTCGACCGCTCGCTCGCGCTGGCCTAACTGGCGATCGCGCTTTTCGGTTTGGTCGAGCTTACGTTCGAGAGTTTCTTCTTTGCGATTGACCCGTTCTTCTTGTTTTTGCAAGCGTAAGCGGGCTTCGCGGAGTTCGTTTTCACCAACTTCCCGCAGGTGTTGTTGTTCTTCGCGGGCTTTTAATTGCAATTGTTTGTACTCAGTCTTGGCTTGTTCTAATTGTAGTTGTGCTGCTGCTTCAGCTTGGGCCAGTGCTACACCAGATTTTTTCGTTAACCAAACATAGGCACCGCCTGCGCCTGCAGCTAGGCCAATGAGTAAAGCCAGAGCTGGAAGGATAAAGTCCACAGGGTTTCCTCCTGGCTCAATTGTTAAGGTTCACCGACGAAATGGCACGATGATAAGCTGTGTTAAGGGTTTGCTAAGAATTCCGTTTCCTGCCGTATCATAGACGTTTTGCTAGGTAGTGTCAAGCTGATACGTGATACAGATTCATCCCTTGGTGTTATCCCTCTGATCCTACACCATGAGCAGTTTTATATCCCCTTTATGTGGGATGATTTACGGGGGATATTTTCTCCAAGTTTCTCTAGATTCTCTCCATTTAGGCGCATTTTTCTCTAAACTTGCTGCAATTGCGGGGAGCCTTATGATCATTATGCTTAATTGAACATAGCTTTTTTGTGAAATTATTTCCTAACAATTATCAACATTTATCAATTAAAATCCGCGCTAAAACGCCAATTCAGGCCATGAATGATTCATTCAAAGCCTAGATTGCTCGCTAGCAAACGGCACATTTGTTGGAAGTTTTGGCAGTTTTTAGGGCGATTGTTACAAAGTTTTAATCAAAGCCAGGCTTGGAGGTAGTTTTTATGAGGGCAGGATGGATTGGCTGGTATTGTTCATGCCCTCACCCCCTAGCCCCCTCTCCCGCCCGCGAGGCGAGGGGGAACCAGCGCATCATGAACAGTGGAACGCCCCTCGCCCGCCGCAGTGGGAGAGGGGATGCTTACAAGGGTAGGTTTGCTGCGACGAACCACGGATAGGCTGATTCATCGATGGATGGATGCCAGC
>NZ_DOPT01000083.1:0-357 GCF_003512625.1 Herpetosiphon sp.
CGAGGTGGCGGAATGGCAGACGCTGAGGTCTTAAACATCTCTCCTCGCAAGGGGGTGCGGGTTCGACTCCCGCCCTCGGCACCAACCACAGGCCTGTTGATCACATTGATCAGCAGGCCTGCTGTATTTAATCGCTTAACAAGCTTGAGGTTTGGTATACTAGCAACGGAGTTTTTTAGCCGAGGATCTACTATGCGCCGTTGGATTTGGCTGTTGCTGGTTGTTGGTTTCTTGCCGCGTCCTGTTGCTGCTCATAATTTGTGCTTTGTAGAGGTGAGCAACCCCTACTGTTTGGAAGAACCGTTCAGCGATTACTGGGAAGATAATGGTGGCCTGCCAGTGTTTGGCTACCCAATT
>NZ_DOPT01000083.1:408-896 GCF_003512625.1 Herpetosiphon sp.
TGCCAGTGTTTGGCTACCCAATTGCTGCCGCTAAAGCCGAAGCAAACCCCGATACTGACATGAGCTACCATACCCAATGGCTCGAACGGAATCGTTTTGAGGTGCACCCTGAGAATGCTGGTACGGCTTACGAGGTGCTGCTTGGTTTATTAGGCAAAGAACGGTTGCAACAACTTGGGCGCGGGGTTGCCCCACGCGAGGTTGGGCCACAAACAGGTTGTTTATGGTTTGAAGAAACTGGACATAATGTTTGTGATCAGGCCAATGGACTTGGTTTCAAAAGCTACTGGCAATCGCATGGCCTTAAAATTCCTGGCTTGGATACCTATGCCCGTTCGTTGCAATTGTTTGGCTTGCCCTTGACGGGCGTTAACTTGGAAACCAACGCTAATGGCGATACGGTGCAAACCCAATGGTTTGAGCGGGCGCGGCTTGAGTGGCATCCTAACAATCCTGATCAATTTAAGGTGTTGTTGGGCTTGTTGGGC
>NZ_DOPT01000083.1:955-6649 GCF_003512625.1 Herpetosiphon sp.
AGGTGTTGTTGGGCTTGTTGGGCAAAGAAGTCTATACCAATCGCGGCAATCCAATTCTGCCTGTACCAACCCCAACTCCCGCCCCAATTGTCACACCCACGCCTGCACCACCACCACCATCGTTCAACGATTGCCAAGCTGATCCAACCGTCGCCAGCAATTTTCCAGTGAGAATTGTCAGCGTCGATAAACGCGCCGAAACTGTTATGATTCAAAATGTGAGCAATGCTCCAGTGGCGATTGATGGCTGGAAAATCTGTAGTATTCGTGGTAATCAGTTGCATGCAACCCTTGGTGGTAGCCTTGCTGCTGGCGAAACGCGTACGATTAATTCAACCGCAGGTGCGCCAATTTGGAGCAATACTGAAAAAGATGATGCGACCTTGTATGATGGCCAAGGCCGCTTAATTTCGTTCTTGGAAGATCGTTAGTTTAAACAACAAAAGGGCGATAGGATTCACACTATCGCCCAAAACACGCTTGATCTAGCCCATACCCACCACAAACGCGATTGCTTGATCGCCGCTATGCGAAAGGCTGACTGACCAATGGCGAATGCCTAGTTCGTTGGCTCGTTGTTGGGCTGCGCCGTGGAGCCGCAACAGTGGCTTGCCTTGGGTGTCGTTAGCAACTTCGATTTCACGCCAGGCGACGGCACATGCGGGGTGGCCAATGCCTTTGAGGCCAACACCGAGGGCTTTCGCGGCGGCTTCCTTGGCCGCCCAACGTGCCGCTAACGACTGAGCACTATCACGACAGCGCAACCATTCTGCTTCGGTCCAAACCCGACGGGCAAACCGTTGGCCCCAACGTGATACTGCTTGATTGATCCGGTCGATCTCGATTAAATCAACACCTGTTACCAGCATAAAGTATTCACTTCCTCGCTACCACGAACATGGTGGTTGTTTGTATTGTATGCTGATTTATTAAAATGGCCAAATTAATGATTAAATTCGTGGCAAAGTCACGCCAGTTTGGCCTTGATATTTGCCCGAACGATCGTCATAGGCCACGTCTGGCAACTCATCGCCCTCGAAAAACAGCACTTGGGCAATGCCTTCGTTGGCGTAGATTTTGGCAGGCAATGGCGTTGTATTGCTAATTTCGATTGTCACATAGCCTTCCCAACCTGGCTCGAAGGGCGTTACATTCGCGATCAGACCACATCTTGCATAGGTCGATTTGCCAACACAAACACAGAGCACATTGCGCGGAATGCGGAAGTATTCGATCGTGCGGCAGAGTACAAACGAGTTTGGTGGAATGATACAAACGTCAGCTTTGACATCGACAAACGAGCGTGGGTCGAAGTTTTTGGGGTCGATAATCGCCGAATTGACATTGGTGAAAATTTTAAATTCATCAGCAATTCGAATATCGTAGCCATAGGACGATAAGCCATATGAAACGACTCCACCGCGCACTTGACCATCAACAAATGGCTCGATCATGCCATGCTCTTGGGCCATGCGCTTAATCCAGCGATCAGCTTTAATTGACATACAAACTCCTTATGGTGTCGCCGTGGGCGCATTCGGATCAAGGGTTGGGCTTGGTTCGGGTGTTAATGTTGGCGTAGGGCTAGGCGTAGCGGTCGGCGTTAATGTTGGTGTAGGGCTAGGCGTAGCGGTTGGGGTTGGCGTAAGCGTCGGGGTTGCAGTTGGGTCGCTGAACATCGCCCGTACATTGGTTGTGACGTTACGGGTTTCTTCAGGGAAGATCAAGGCAATCGCGCCAGAGGCTAGCCCACAGGTTAGCAATGCAACCAAACTCAACACCAACGGCCACGAAACGCGCCGTCGATAGCGCACCGGCTGGCCGCCCAAATTGCGCAGGGTTTCAACATCGCTATGGTGCAAACGTCGGAACTCGGCCAACGCCTGATCGGGATCTTCGCTTAAAAATTGGGCATAGCGTTGCACAATCTCTTCGGCGGCAGTGCCACGCGGTAGCAAGGCATATTTCTCTTCTTCGATCGCCTGAATATAATACATTTGGATTTTGGTATCCAAATTGGCTTGAACCAGCGAGATATTGCGCAGTTTGCGGGCTTGGCGCAGGCGTTGCCCAAGCGGAATATTCAGGGTTGGCGCTTCAGCCTCAACCGCTGGTGCAGCCATAGGAGTTTCGATGACTGGCTCGGCTAGCTTGGGTGTGCGCGTATCGGCGCGTTGCAAGGCGGGTGGTGGCGCTTGGCGTAAGCGAATCGCAATCCGCGCCAGCAATTCTTCGGTGCGGTAGGGCTTGGTGATATAATCGGTCGCGCCAGCCCGCAGGCCACGGGCAATATCCTCGGCGCTGCTGCGATGCGACATCACCATGACCCGCAGGCCTAAACTCACCAATTCATCGAGCAAGGCCCAGCCTTGTTCGCGGCCCAGTTCAAGATCGAGCAAAATGAGATCGGGCTGTTGGGTACGGGCAACCTCGCGAGCGCTGGTTTCAGTCCATTCGCGCATCACCCGATAACTGGCCATCTCTAAAGTACGAGCGAGCGTGGCCGAAAACGCCCGATCCTCATCAAGCAACAGAATGAAGCTCAAAACCAGAATTCCTATCCACAAAGGCTACGCTAGGGCGTAACCAACTTGACCATGCCTAATGCAGCGATTATAGCACGTTAGATCGACTCGATCGTCAAGTTTTGGCGTTCGAGCGCGGCCATTAAGCCGCTTTGCAAATCGGCGCGAGTGGCGATTGTATCCAAGCGAATGCCCAATTGCACGATGGTTTGGGCGATTTCGTTGCTAATGCCGACTACAATTGTTTCAGTGCCAAGCAATTTAAGCGCATTGATAGCCTGCAAAATGTAGTTTGCCACCGCCGTATCCACCACCGGCACGCCGGTTAAATCCAAGATCACGGTATCGGCGTTGCTGCGCGAGCTGGCCTGCAACAAGGCGGTAATAATTTGGTCGGCTTGCATTGGGTCGATGCCACCAACCAAGGGCAATACTAAAATTCCTGGCAGAATTGGCACAACTGGCACAGCACGGGCGGCAATTTCGGCTTTGAGCAACGAATCTTGTTGGCTCATGCGATCAATTTCATCACGCCGAGCGCTAATTTGGGCTTCTAACTCGAGCGATTCGCTGACATCGTGGAAATAGCCCACGACATATTCTGGTGGCGTGGCATCGCCCACAGGCTTGAGCAAAAAGCGTGCGGCTAAATGGCGGTTGCTCGGCTGGCCATGGGCATCAACAATCACATAATCTAAAATTGGCAAGAAAACTTCTTCGCCAGCAAATGCCCGTTTCAAATCTGCTTGCAGTTCAGGGGTCGCCAAGGAAGGATCATCAAATAAATTGTAATGTTCTTGGAGTTCCAACATTTCGGCTGGGCTGAGATTGAAAATTCGGCGCAAGGCAGTATTGGTATAAATGACCTTGCCTGTTTGATCGTAAATGGCTGAACCGATTGACATAACCGACCAAGCGCTGCTGCGAATGAGTGTATTTAAGCTAGAAGCCATGGGCGCACCTCACGAACGAGCACGAATAATTTGGCCTTGGCGACGAAGGGCGGTCTGCAAGCCACTTTGTAAATCGGCGCGAGTGGTAATATCTTCCAGCCGCAGGCCCAATTGCACCAAGGTTTGGGCAATTTCGGGGCTGATGCCAACCACAATGGTGTCGGTGCCAAGCAATTTGAGCGCTTTGATGGCTTGCAGCAGATAATTGGCTACAGCCGTATCGACCACCGGAATGCCCGTAACATCGAGCAACAGCGTATCGGCGCTATGCTCTGAGGCGGCTTCGAGCAAACAATTCAAGACATATTCGGCGCGGCGTGAATCGATCGCGCCAACCAAGGGCAACACCAAAATGCCGGGCAACACTGGCACAACCGGAGCTGAACGAGCTTCGATTTCGGCTCGTAGCGCTTCTTGTTGTTGTTCGGCCTGTTGAATTTCGTGCTTGCGGCTATCGAGTTCGCGGCGCAGGGTTACTTGGGGCGTGATATCGGTAAAAAATGCCACAATATACTCGCCAGTTTTGGCTTCGACCCGTAGCGGAGCCAGATTGAGTCGCGCCACAATATGTTTGCCAGAAGGCCGCGCCTGCACATTTAGCAACTCATAATCCAACTCGCCGATGCGGGTTTTTTTGCCCTCAAAAGCTGAGGCAATGGCACTTTTGGTTAGCGGCGCTTGGAGTGAAGGGTCTCGATGCAGATTATAATGTTGTTGAGCTAGGGCAGCCTCTTCCGGCTGATATTGCAATAACTCCATTCCGGCGCGGTTGAGCAATTCGGCGCGGCCATTGCGATGATAAATCAGCGAGGCAATCGGGGCGTGAACCCAGCCATGGCTCATCTGTTGGATAAGTGTTTCTGGCAACATATGCGACCCTCAATCACTGGCATTGTTTGTAGATTATAAGCGAGGTTGGCAATGGATGAACAGCGAATGTGGTGGGAAGAATTGTTTCAAATTCACGAGTTTGCAACCTATTCCGACGTTGCCGAAAGCCTCACCAACAATGAAGTTGATTTTCTGGAAATGATTTTGAATTTAACCCCCGATATGCGAGTTTTGGATTTGGCGTGTGGCAATGGGCGGCATTTGCTGGGCTTGGCGCGGCGTGGCTATCACGTTGATGGGGTTGAATTAGCAACGCCGTTGGTTAATCAGCTTAGCGCCCAAATCACTGCTGAGCAATTGCCTGCCCGGGTGATTGCTGGTGATATGCGAAAACTTGATGATTTGGGCATGTACGATGTGGTGCTGATTATGAATAGCTCGTTGGGCTTTTTCAGCGATTTTGAGCATCAGCAATTGCTGAATGATTTGGCTGATCACCTTGTGCCGCAGGGACGGCTGGTATTGCAATGTATTAATCCCTATCAAATTAGTAGTTATATGCAGCACTATCGGCGTGGTTGGCATCAAGTTGGGCCGGGCTATGTGCTGCGCGAATCGCATTTTAGCCCAACCACAGGCACGATCGAAACTGCCTATCGCTATATCGAGCCAAATGGCGGCGAGGCTGTGCACCCGGGCGAGCGCATTCGTTTGTATACCTTCCCCGAATGGCAGCAACAGGTGCAACGGGCTGGGTTGCGCTTGCAAGCAGTGTTTGGCGATGCGGTCTTGCCAATCGTACCATTCGATGAAACCAGCCAATGGCAAATTTTGATGGCGATGAAGTAAGGGCTTGCCTACAAGGATAGGTATTTACGCGTGTGAACGACAAATGGCATAGAATTCGCGAATACTGGATGTATCAGCGCCCACCCATACAAGGAATTCTATGCTGTTGAATCCGATTCCGAGGATTTTGGTTATTTGAAGCTACCACAACAAAACGGTGATTTACCTTGCAACGGAACGTGTCAATATCGCTTTTTACGGACTGCATGGTTTGAGAAGGTTGTGTCGTAAGTGAAATATTAATACCTATCTAATGTCTATAATCCACATTCTCTGGTATACTGAAGTCAAACCTTCTCCTCTCTCTTCTCTCCCACAAGCGACCCCCAGCGGGTCGTTTGTGGTTTTAGGCTGTGAACGTGAATCATTGGGGTTCAATCTATGCCTGCATCACCTCATCAGCAGCACGCAATCCACTGAGGTAGGCTCCATGAACGGTTGAGGGATAGGTGCGTTCTGTTGCTTCTCCCGCGAAGAACAATCGTCCAGCAATCGGTTGGGCAAGGTCATCACGCAGGGCATCGGTTGCGCCAACG
>NZ_DOPT01000024.1:0-26284 GCF_003512625.1 Herpetosiphon sp.
AACACTGCGGCGGGAGAGGGGAGGTTCCCCCTCGCCTCGCATGCGGGCTAGGGGGTGAGGGAATATTATCTTCAATAACCTCGCCTTAACTTTGTGCAATCCATCCCTAGTCAAGGCTCTTTGGTTCGTGTTATAGTGATAGGAGCGGTGTCAATTATTTTTAAGGATTTGCGGAGGTGTTATGACTGTTCAACAGATGCTCTGGAAGAGTGGCCCAACCGACGCGCCATTGCCCCCGGTTGCTGATGGCTCGTTTTTGGTGGGTAGTTTACAGGCAATGCTCAGCGATCCCATTGATTTTTTCGTTAAGCAATATCAAAAATTTGGCCCGATTTTTCGCGTCAAAGCCCTCAATAATAAATTTACTATCTTGGCTGGGCCTGAGGCCTGCCTCTTTTTAGCCCGTGAAGGCACTAAGCACTTTAGCTCGTGGGAAACATGGCACTCAATGGATGCTGAAATGGGTGCTTCGAAATCGCTGATTAGCGTCGATGGCGAGCAACATTCGCGACTGCGAGCCTTGCAAAAACGCGGTTATAGCCGCCAAACGATTGAAACGCAATTTCCCGAAGTGCTCAAGGTCGTTCATGGCTTCTTGGATCAATGGCAGGTTGGCACATCGAAAGCTACGGTAACTCAACTCCAACGGTTGATTACCGATGAATTGGGGATGTTGATTGCGGGCCAAGGCCCAGGTGATTATATTGATGATGTGCGGACATTTGTTCGAATTGCGCTCATGACCCACATCACGCGCCAACGCCCAAGCATTTTGCGCATGTTGCCTGAATATCGCCGTGCCCGCGACCGCAGCTTGGAATTAAGTAAGCAGGTGCTGAAAGCTCATCGAAGCGGCACACGCGATGCCAACCGCCCGCCCAGCCTGATCGACGATATTATCGCCGCGACCAATGACCCGAGCTTAATGCCTGAGGGCGATTTGGTTATGACTGCCTTGGGGCCATACATCGCAGGCTTGGATACGGTTGCCAACACCATGGCGTTCTTGTTGTATGTGCTGACCACCAAGCCCGAGCTATACGAACAAGTTGAGGCCGAAGCCGATGCACTGTTTGCCAATGGTGTGCCCGATCCAGCCGATTTGCGCAAAATGGAAGTGTTGCATCGCGTAGTGCTCGAAAACTTCCGCATGTATCCAATCGCGCCAGCCGTACCGCGCACCGTCAAAGCACCATTTGAGTTTGGTGGCTATCGCGTCGATGCAGGCACACGAACCTTAGTAGCAACTACGGTCGGCCATTTCTTGCCCGAACTCCACCCTGAGCCAGAAAAATTCGATATTGATCGCTATTTGGCTCCGCGTAACGAGCACCGCATTCCTGGGGCATTTGCACCATTTAGCACTGGCTCGCACACCTGTTTGGGCGCTGGCCTAGCCGAAGTCCAAATTATGCTGACCACTGCTGCCCTGTTGCACTATGCCAAGTTCGAAGCTGATCCAATCGATTATAAGCTGAAGAAAGTTTTTGCCCCAACCCCAGCCCCCGACAGTAGCTTCAAATTGCGCTTGGTCACACGCCGTAACAGCTAAATTAATCGAGTTAAAGCGTTGATCGGCATGGATACGAATCCATGCCGATTTTGTATTAGGGCTAATCGCTTGTGGTACCATACGCTGCGAAGCCACGATCAACAGGAGTAGCTATGACAACCAGCGATTGGCAAACGCCCGATTGGGTCAAACATGCCGTCTTTTATCAGATTTTCCCTGAGCGCTTTGCCAATGGTGATCGGACAAATGATCCGGCAAATGCGCAACCTTGGGGTACAAGCCCAACCTTGTATAATTATATGGGCGGCGATCTACAAGGAATTATCGATAAGCTTGATTATTTAGTGGATTTGGGCATTAATGCGCTGTATCTCAACCCAATTTTTCAAGCCACCACCTCACATAAATATAATACCTTCGATTATTTTAAAATCGATCCCCATTTTGGTACGCTAGAAACGTTTAAAACCTTATTGAATGAAGCGCATCGACGTGGCATTAAAGTTATTCTCGATGCGGTGTTTAATCATTGCGGTCGCGGCTTTTTTGCCTTTCACGATGTAATTGAAAATGGTGTGCACTCGCCCTACACCAATTGGTTTCATATCTCACGCTTTCCAATTCATCCCTATGAATCGCGCTATGCCGCTAATTATCGCACGTGGTGGGATTTTCGCGAGTTGCCCAAATTCAACACCGATAATCCGGCGGTACGCAAATATTTGCTTGATGTAGCTCGCTATTGGATTGAATTGGGTATTGATGGTTGGCGCTTGGATGTGCCAAATGAAATTGATGATCATAATTTTTGGCGTGAGTTTCGCACAATTGTCAAAGATATCAATCCTGAAGCCTATATTGTGGGCGAAATTTGGACTGACGGCTCAGCTTGGCTGCAAGGCGATCAATTTGATGCCGTGATGAATTATCTATTTCGCGATTTATGTACCGATTTCTTTGCTAGCTATCGGGTACGTGCCGCTGATTTTGCGGCTGGAATTGACCATTTAATTGTGCGTTATCAGCCCCAAGTGACCTATGTCCAATTTAATTTGCTTGGTTCACACGATACTGCGCGGTTTTTGAGTGTGGCTGAAGAAGCTGGTAAATGGGCTTTAGAGCGCATGAAATTGGCGGTTTTGTTCAAATTAATCTTTCCTGGTGCGCCATGTATCTATTATGGCGATGAAATTGGCTTGCATGGCGGCAAAGATCCTGATTGTCGGCGTTGTTTCCCGTGGGATCAACCGCAAACCTGGCAGACCGATCTCCAAGCTTGGACCAAACGCTGGGTTAAGTTTCGCCATGAGCATACAGCCTTGCGCACGGGCCATTATGCGACGCTGTTTGCCGACAACGATATGAATATTTTTGCTTGTGCCCGTTGGGATGAGCAAAGCCAATTTGTGATTGTGCTGAATAATAACGAAACACCTTGGACACTCGATTTGCCGTTGCATGCCCAATTACCAAGCGTCACTCATTATCGCGATGTGCAAACTGGCGAGTTGTATAGCGTGGCCGAGGGTAAAATTCGCGAGGTAGCATTGGCTCCGTGGAAGCATTTGGTATTACAAGCTGAATAGTTAAATTGGGCTGCCCAGCGGCGTGCAGCCCAATTATTTAAATCCAGCGGCGAGTTTGGGCTTGATAAGCGCTGTACTGCTCGCCAAACTTCGCCAGCATCGCCCGCTCTTCAAAGGCAATATACCAACGATCAACAATAATGACGAACGCGATAACCAGCACCAAATTTGAGATTGCCGCACCAAGCAACAGGGCGATGCCCAATAAACTGAGGCCAAAGCCCAAATACATGGGGTTGCGGCTCCAACGAAACCAACCTGAAATCACCAAGCGATCAGGCTGGCCGAAGGTCATAATATTCGTGCCCATTTGGCGAAAATGGCGGGCACTGCTGATTGCGACGGCCAAACCAGCAATCCCAATCACCAAACCAAGCCAATTAAACGGCATTGGCACTAAAAGCGCAATTGGCCAAAGCCAGCGAGATGCCAGCATGAGGCCAATCGTCAACAAAAAGAGCCTTGGTGGGAGTAATTTTTGCATAGCCAGCGATTCCTTTCCACAACAACTGCTGCTCAATCTAGCACAGCCGTTGCAGCCATGAAACCAGCAAACTATGGCCTATCTATTAACATTATTAATCATCAGCTCGTAGCCAAGCCAAAATTTTCCAGGTCGCGCGGCAATCGGCCTCTAAATAACGGCTGAGTAATTGCATTTCAGCGCTAGTGCGCGGGTTGGGCTGGCGATAGGCATACCAACCAACTAACTGCGCTTGGGAGCCATCGGCTAAATCGCTGGGCCAGGCTGGATCATATTGGGCATCGAGCGCGGCCAACGCTTTGGCGATGCTCTTGAGCGAATAATCCCAAGCGCCAGGCACAGCACAGGCATTATCGACCAAAACATTTTTCAAATCGAACCATGGCAAATTGAGCAACAGATGATCGCTGGGCAGTTGATGACGGGCCGCAGCATGGCGACATTCAACTGGCTCAGCGTTATGCCAATGGTAGAGCACCGCTTGATCAAGTTGCTGATTGGTTTGGGCTTGTAAAACGGCGATAAATTCAGCCAAGATTGCTTGCTCAGCGAGATGATCTTCGCGCTCAGCAATACACTCGTGATAGTGCCACTCACCGTTTGCCAGCCAGCCAATCCCAATCATAAAAATCATGGGCGTGCCTTGGAGCGTGGGCCATTGCTGCTCAAAATTTACATTCAGATTGCTGAAAAACTCAAAATCAACAAAAAACTCGTAAGGTCTGGTGGTTGGTGCAATGCCTTGGGCGCGTTGCGCAAGGCCAGTATGGTTGGCTTGCATAATGGCCTTCATTGGGTCGGGATACTTCATCACGCCCTTGGGCAGGCTTTGGCTAGCGGCGTTCATGAGGCTGGACAAGCTGGTAATGCCAGCTTTGACCAATTTTTGTTGGGCCGCTGCCCCTATATTCCAGAGCCGCAGCATCTCGCCACCTGGCTGGCGTTGGCGAATTTGGGCACGGGCTTTGCCCCAACGTTCATCGTTAACATTCGGGTTCAGTTGCACAATCGGGTCGTTCCATGGCAGATATTGGCCGCCATCGCGCACAATCTCGAAATAGCGCTCACAGTTTTGGCGAATATCGGCATCAAGTGGCTGCCCAAGCTGAGCCTCAATTGGAATCGAAATTGGATTATGCAAGCGATCACGGGTAATTAAGAAGGCATGTTGTGGCATGATGCCCTGAATCTGGCCTAGCATATAACTATACATACGAGTTTGAGCGCTGTAGCAACTCAAATCAGCAGCTTTTTCGCGCTTTTCAAGGTTGCTTGAAAACTTCAAATCAAGCACCAAATAATGTTCAGTTTCGCCGACCAAATGCGCCAATTCAGGATATTGCTGGCGAAACCACGAGCTAAGCACAATCAGATCGGGCGTGCCAAAAATTCGCTCAGCAGGCCACCACAAGGCTGGTTGGGCAATCACTGGCGTTCTAGCCTCAATCAGGTCGAGGGTTTGAGCGACACGATGGGCTTCGCGGCCTTCATAGGGTTCGACGCAAACTTGAACTGCATTGGGCGCGACGCGTTGCAGCCAAGCCAGCTCAAATTGATGACCTTTTTCGGCCAGAAAATCGATAAAGGCATAACTGAGCGTTTCAGGCGCAAAGCCATGTGCCGCTCCATGATGCTCTAGCCAAATCGCGGCTGGGTCATTTAAGTAGAGCGAGCGAATTTTGGTGGGCGGTAGCCAATCGTTGCCTACCACCGTTTGGTTTTGTAACAATACCCGCAGAGCATCCGACACTCGTAGCATACAACATCCCTCTGGTACGCTGGCAAATTGGGCTAAGCATACCATAAGACAAGGATGAGGGATGAAGGATGAAGGATGAATAAAGAGCAATGGGTTTTTAACGCAGAGGCGCAGAGGATGAATGGCTATGGGCTATGTGTAATGGTTTATCGCATTAACAACGGTCAGAATGCCCTCACCCCCTAGCCCCCTCTCCCGCACACGAGGTGAGGGGGAACCGCTCGGGCAGTGCTCCCCTCGCCCGCCGCCGTGGGAGAGGGGCTGGGGGTGAGGGCATAAACCATGGTTGTCAACCGATTGAACCATTACAGCTATGGGCTATCGGAATGTTTTAATCATTTCAAAAATTCTCTACTCCAAAAGCCTAGAGCCAAAAGCCGATAGCCTAATCTCCCTTCGTGCCCTTCGTGGATCAAAACTCCCTATGTTCTATGCTCTATGTTCTTTGTTCTTGCTTATGGTTGCTGATACAAGCGCCGATAGGCTCCATAGTTGGCATAAACTACTTCAACATAGTGGCGAGTTTCAGCATAATCAATAATTTCAATAAAACGGTCGGGATCAGCCACCACGCGACCATCAGCCCAACGCTCGGCATTACCAGGCCCACCGTTATAGGCGGCAAACGCGCCGGGTAGGCTGCCACTCATATATTCGATTTGAGCATCGATATAATAAGCTCCAAAACGAATCGAAGTCACCGGATTATACAAATCATCGACGCTAAAGCCCTCAATGCCTAAATTCTGGGCGATGCCCTCGCCAGTGCTGGGCATCACTTGGGCCAAGCCACGCGCCCCCACCCATGACGTTGCATTTGGATTAAAAATACTCTCTTGGCGCATCACTGCATACAACACCCGTGGATCAAGCCCAAACTCTTGGCTTTTGGTCACAACCGCGCTGGGATACGGTGTTGGATAGAGCAATTGGCGAATCGCGACACTTGGCTCGCCTGCCTCAATTGGCGCAAGTTGCACCAACTTTTGAGCTGTAGTCACGGTAGCATAGGGCATATCGCTGCGTAAAGCGGCCAAAGCAACCCGATAAATGCTAAATGGATTATTCAAGGCAGCATCACGTGCGGCAATCCACTCGGCTTGGGCTTCGCTATGCAAATCGGTCCAGCTTAGTTCTTCGGCGCGTAAACTATATGGCTCAGTATCTAAGGTGGCGCTGGTTGGTGCAGTTGACCAACTAGCGATCCATTGCCAACCTGCTTGTTCGGCCTCAGGGCTAATTGGCGAGCCAATCGGCAGTTGATCGCCATCGTTAATGTTGAGGGCATCGGCAACCCGTGCCGCATAATACGAATTTGGATCAGCTGATTGAGCCGAACGTAGCAATTGCTCGCCTTTTTCCCGATTGCCACGGCTAATTTCCAAGCGCCCCAGCCAATAATAGCCTTCGGCGCGAGGCGGCCCAATATTGCTATCGCCTAATAATTGCCAAACTGCTGCCGCCTGCTCAACCTGCCCCGTATCCCAGGCATAACGGCCTGCGGCGTGCAAGGCTTGCTGGCCTTCGTGGCTCCAAGGGTAGCGCTGGCCAAGCATAATTTGCGCATTGGCTGTGGCTGCCGGATCGCCGCTCCACGAGGTAATTTCGACGACGCGGCGCAAAGCTTCGGGTGCTAACGGATCATCGGCATAACGCTCGGCAAAATCGAGATAGGCCAAACGTGAGCCTTCACGATCACCCGCTTGGCCTTGGGTTTGAATCGCATCAAGTCGTGCTTGGCGGCCAATCGGCAACTCGGCAAAACGCTCGGCAATACTATTAAATGCTGCTTGTGCACCAGCATAATCATCGAGCTGGCGCAAGGCCAAAGCCCGTTTGCGCTCGATTTCGGCGGCTTCTTCGCCACTCAGGCCATTGGCCAGCACTTGGTCGAACAAACTGATCGCATCAAGATATTGACCATGGTTATAGGCAATCCCAGCGGCGGCCAGCACTGGGGTTGATTCGCCCAAAGCTGCCAGTTCATCAATCGCAATTGGAGCTTCGCTCAAGGTTGGGTGTTGGTTAATGATTTCGCGCAGCCATATTCGGGCTTGTTCAGTTTTGCCCAAGCGCTGAGCACGTCGCGCTGCATCAAGCAAGGTCGTTGAACGGAAACTTGGGGTTCGGGCAAAGCTCAAAATAACTTCGAGTTGAGTAAGTGCTTGCTCGGCCTGCCCCGTTTGATCATAAAATTCTAAGGCTTTGTTTAAGCTGGCGACCCGCTGCGGCCCAGCCATATCGTAGCGTCCGCTGGCAGCATAGGCCGCAATCGCTTGCTCGGTTTGGTTGGTTGCTTGCAGTTGGGCGGCACGGCGCTGAGCTGCATAGCCACTCAACAAGCCTTTAAGATCTTCATATTGTTGATAGGCCTCGATCGCGATCGCATGGTCACCTTGAATTTCAGCGACCCGTCCCAGCAAAAAGAGCGCCCGCAAATGCCATTGATCGTGGGTTTGCTCGTTGATAAAGGAAGTTAATTGCGACCATGCAGCAGCCCAATCTTGGCGTAAGAAGGCACTATAGGCTACCCCAAATTTGGCTACCCGCGCTTCGGGCGCATCGGGGTATTGCAATAACACCTGTTGATAATCGCTCAAGGCCAAATCAACTTGGTCGGCTTGCTGATGTTGCTCGGCTTGCTGCAACAATTGGGCAGGGGATGGTAGCGGCGTGGCGGTTGGTTGACCGACGACATCGCGGCTACAACTGGCTAGCAGTAGCACAATCAAGGCTACGTGTGGAATTTTTTTCAGCATAAGAATCTCATCGCGCTTCATGGCAGCCATTGTAGCATAGCGACCCTGCAAACTCCGTGCCAACTGGCTAAGAACTTGATGAGATTTTGCAGTATTTTGCTTAACAATCGCCAAATCCCGCTTGATACCTAGACCAAATGCGCCCAAAGCCCTAGCTCAATCGCTTAAGTATGTGGTTCAATAGCACCATTAATCTTTGAAACGCGAGATAAGGAGCGCTTTCGATGAAGCTTGAGCTTGTGGAAAAACCACCCCTGCGCTATCTGCTCGGGCCGCAGCAACAACCAGTTTTGCAAACAATAGGTGAAATTAACTTGCTCTTGGAGCATTGTTTTGGCGAAGATTGTCTGAATCTGGCGTTATATGCTGAAAACCTAACCCCAGGCTTTTTTGATTTAAGCACCCGTGAGGCGGGTGAAATTTTGCAAAAACTCCGTCAGTATCATGTGCAATTGGCAATTATTGTTGATTTGAGCCAACAAGCCCATAGTCAATATTTTGCCGAGATGGCAGGCGAGGAAAACAAACAAGGCCATTGTTATTTCTGTGCAACCCTTGCCAAAGCCGAAGCTTGGCTTGCCCAAGATTAGATAGTCAACTGTTGAGCCAAGGCTTGCAATAGTTCCTGGGCATCAGCATGATCGGGCAAACCCGATACTTGTGCATCGCCAAGTTCGATAATCAGCCAATCGCCTGTTTGGGTCAAGGCCAGATCCAATGTCCAAAAGCGACTTTGGATTTGTTGGGCCAGCGCGGTATAGCGCGACCAATCAGGGGTTGGCTGGCTCGGTTGATGATCCCAGTAGGGCGTAGCCCACAACAGCGTGCCATCAAGCCAAAAGCTGCGATACTCGTAGGCCAAGGCTAAGCCACTTTGCTGGTGTGTTTGCCAAATCTGCAATGGATGCCATGCCCGCAGCACCACCCCACCAACCAAAGCCTCAGCTTGGCGCTCAATAAACGTCTGAATCACGCGGGCACTTTGGGCTTGGTCGCTAGCATTGGGAATGAAACAAGCTTCATACCATTCATGTTTACGCGATTTCACATAGTCTTTGATGATCAACGCTTGCTGATTAAAATAGACTGCTGCTTGGGCAGCAATGCTGGCAGCATCCAAGCCTTGGGATTGAGGAAAAACGAGACTTGCTGGCGTTTGGTCGCCAAGCAAGGGCAACACATTCGGCAAATGATGACAAGCGGCATATGCAGCAGGATCGTTAATTAATTGATAGTTTTTAGCCGCCAAGCCCTGTGCGAGTTGTTGATACTGGGCAAGGCTGAGCATCCAACCACGATAGATGGCGAGAGTTGGCGCGGAAGCAACAGGCACACGGCGTAAGGCCTGCTTGATCGCACCATCAAATAAAGCCTCAAGATCGATGACCGCCCAAGCTAGCCTAAGTTGGGCGGAGGCAGCAACTTCCGCAGCATATGCAGCATCAACATGCGGCAAATTAAATGGCTCGGCAGGAAAAAGGATTAGCATAATGGATAATTATAATTGATCCACGAAGGATAAAGAGCTAGGCTATTGGCTTTTGGCTATTGGAGCAATTGTTGGTATTTCCAAGCAATCTCCTCCAGCCCATCGCTGTAATGGTTTATGAGATTGGCAACCGTTCTTGTTCCCTCACCCCCTGACCCCCTCTCCCGCACGCGAGGCGAGGGGGAGTTTTTGCGAATGGAAGGTTTTCGCAAGCATGACCCGTTCCCGCACGCGAGGCGAGGGGGAACCGCTCCAACCGTGCTCCCCTCGCCCGCCGCCGTGGGAGAGGGGCTGGGGGTGAGGGAACGTGACAATTGGTTGTTTATGCAATGAACCATTACCCATAGCCTCTAGCCTATTGCCACTAATTGCTCTGCGCCTCTGCGTTAAAGCTAGCCCCTCGCCGCTGCCCCCTGATCCCTAAACCCGTTTTTGACTTCTGACTTTTGACTTTTGACTTTGTGCGCTACTCAAAATTGGCTGAATCGGGTATGATAGGCATTAGAACGCAAAGTCAATTTAGCCGCGTCAGGTTGCCGCAAAACGCGGGTGAGCGTACTTTGTCCTTTTTGACACAATCATCAATAAGGATATAATTCGTTATGCCGATTGTGTCCGTGCCGGAGGAGCAGCTTATGCTACGGCCATTTTTGCCGATCTTCATTATCTTTGTTGTTGGGGTGGTGATTCCCGTGGCAGCCTTGGTGCTGTCGGCCATCCTTGGCCCCAAAAAAGCAACAAAGCGCAAACTCATCCCTTACGAATCAGGGATGACCCCGCTGGGCGATGCAATGCAACGGATGCCAGTCCGTTTCTATGTGGTTGCCATGCTGTTCATCTTGTTCGATATTGAAATTATCTTTTTAATGCCCTACGCACTTTATTTCCGCCAAATGGGCCTATTTGGGCTAGCCGAAATGGGCGCATTTATGGGCATTCTGCTAGTTGGCTTTGTCTACATCTGGCGGAAAGGGGCGCTCCGATGGGATTAGAAGAAAAAGCTGGCGATTTGGGGATTGTTACGACAACCCTCGAAGGTGTCGTCAACTGGGGTCGCACCAAGGCGATGTGGCCGATGTTGTTTGGGTTGGCTTGCTGTGCCATCGAAATGATGGCCGGTCAAGCCTCAAATTACGATATGTCACGCTTTGGGCTGGAGTTGATGCGGGCCTCACCGCGCCAAGCCGATTTGATGATTGTGGCTGGGCGGGTCAGCCGTAAGATGGCTCCAGTGTTACGCCGCCTCTACGACCAAATGCCCGAACCCAAGTGGGTTGTGGCCATGGGCGATTGTGCCTCGTGTGGTGGGGTCTACAACAACTATGCGATCGTGCAAGGTGTTGATGAAATTGTGCCAGTTGATGTCTATGTGGCTGGCTGCCCACCCCGCCCCGAAGCCTTGATCGACGGGATTTTGCAATTGCACGAGAAGATCAAGCGCGACAAAATCACCGATCACGCCGATGGCAAGCCGATTCGGATCGAACAAGCAGAACGTGGCGCACTTAAGCCACTTGGCTAAATGTCGCCAATCTGTCGTGGGGCAATGGGCCTTGATCACCGGCGATCAAGCGCTAAGGCATTGCCCTACGTTGTATTTGGTGCCACCATTACGCTGGCAACGCCCTGTTGCAGCGTCTCGCCGTGGCTGCGTCACTCTTCATTGAGGAAGCTATGATTGATAGAGCAACCTTGGAGCAGCGCGTTTCTGCCCAATTCCCTACCGTTCGCATTGGCGATGAATCCGGCGATTTGTGCTTGACCGTCGAACGCCAACAATTGCCTGCACTGGCTGGTTGGCTGCGCGATGAGCCAGATCTCGCGTTTACCTTTTTAAATCAATTATGTGGGGTCGATTACCTGGGGCGTGATCCACGCTTTGAGGTGGTTGTTCATTTGACCTCATTTCAAAATAAAATGCGGGTAACGTTGCATATCGAAGTACCCGAAGCTGATCCAACGATTCCAACCTTGGCTCGGCTCTTTCCAACTGCCAACTTCCAAGAGCGCGAAACCTACGATATGTTTGGCATTATCTTCACCGGGCATCCTGGCTTGGAACGTATTTTGATGCCCGAAGATTGGTTAGGTCATCCCCAGCGCAAGGATCATCCCTTGGGCTATGAGGAAGTGGCCTTCACCCACAACGAAGATTGGATTTACGCCAATAAGCCCTTCGCGAAGGAGTAATGCGCTATGGTGATGCACGCACATGCGTATCCCGATATTGAAATTCCAACACCTTCGCAAATTGCGGCGGTGGCATTAAATAACGAGCCTGATGAAAACGGCGAGCAATCCATGGTGCTCAGCATGGGGCCACAACACCCTTCAACGCACGGGGTGCTACGGCTAGCCGTCGAACTCAATGGCGAAAACGTGGTGCAACTGGCTCCCGACGTGGGCTTTTTGCACACCGGCATCGAAAAAACCATCGAAACCAAAACCTACACCAAATCAATTGTGCTGACCGACCGCATGGATTACCTTGCGCCGATGTCGAACAATATGGTGTATGTGGCGGCGATTGAAAAATTGATGCAGCAAGATGTGCCAGAACGCGCCCAAACCTTGCGGGTGTTGTTGCTGGAACTGACGCGGATCAACTCGCACTTGGTTTGGTTGGGCACGCACGCGCTCGACTTGGCCGCGATGAGTGTGTTTTTTTATGCAATGCGTGAACGTGAGTATATTCTCGATATTTTCGAGATGCTGACTGGCGCACGTATGATGACCAGCTATTTCCGCGTTGGTGGTTTGGCATGGGATATTCCAGCCGACTTTATTCCAACTGTGGAAGATTTCTTGACCCACTTTTTGCCCAAGGTCGATGAATATGAAGATTTGTTGACCAATAACTTGTTGTGGAAACAACGCACCAAGGGCGTAGGCGTGGTCAATGCTGCTGATGCAATTGCCCTCGGCTTGTCGGGCGCGAACCTACGGGCCAGCGGTGTCGATTGGGATTTGCGCAAAACCATGCCCTACAGCGGCTACGAAACCTACCAATTCGATGTACCAGTCGGCCAAGCTGGCGATATTTACGATCGCTATCGCTGTCGGGTGCAAGAAATGCGCGAAAGCGTCAAGATTGCCCGTCAAGCGATCGAACGCGTCAAGCAAATGCATGGCCAGCCCTATGTGACCGAAAATCGTAAGGTTGCGCCACCACCCAAGAGCGAAATTACCTACAGCATGGAATCGCTCATTCACCACTTTAAGCTGTGGACGGAAGGCTTCCGCCCACCGCGTGGTTCGGCCTATGCGGCAATCGAATCACCACGAGGTGAAATTGGCTGTTATGTGGTGAGCGATGGCACTCCCAAACCATGGCGTGTCCACTTCCGCGCACCGTCATTTATTAATTTGCAAGCCTTGCCCCACATCGCCAAAGGCAAATTGATGGCCGACTTGGTGGCATTGATTGCGAGCATCGATCCGGTGCTTGGTGAAGTGGATCGTTAAGAAGGAGCTTAGGGTGCTGTACGAACAACACAAGGCTGAAATTGATGAAATTTTGGCCCGCTATCCTGTAGATCGCAAACGCTCGGCCTTGTTGCCGTTGTTATATTTGGCGCAAGATGTCTATGGCCGCTTGGATCGCGATTCAATTCGCGAAGTGGCCGAGATTCTCGATTTGCCCTATACCGATGTTTTTGAGGTCGTAGGTTTTTATACACTCTTTTATAACGAAGAAGTTGGCAAGGTTGTGCTCGATGTCTGCGACGACGTGCCATGCTGCTTCTGTGGTGCTGAAGAGTTGGTCGCCGATTTGGAAAATCGCCTAGGAATCAAAGCTGGCGAAACCACCAAAGATAAGGTTTTCACCTTGCGCCGCGTGAAATGTATTGCTGCTTGCGATCAAGCCCCAGTGCTGCAAGCCAACTTAGAGTTTCACAACCGCGTCTTGCCCGATAAAGTTGAAGCCATGCTCGCCAAGCTGCGCAACGATGTCGAATCTGGCAAGCCCGTGAGCATCTCTGGCCGCCTTGCAGAACGCTAAATCAAGTCAAATGGCAAAGGGCAAAAGGCAAAAAGTTTAATTTATCGAACTTCGAGCTTTTGACTTTTGACTTCTGACTTCTGACTTTTGGAGTGCTTATGCCTAAGACAGAACTCAAAGAATATATTGTGATGCGCAATCGCGAAATTGAAAATATTCGCGATCTTGATGTGTATCTGGCAAGTGGTGGGTATGCGATGGCCAAGCAAGCCTTGACCAGCATGACCCCAGCCGCAATTATCGACGAAGTAAAAAAATCGGGCTTGCGCGGTCGTGGCGGCGCTGGCTTCCCGACTGGGGTTAAATGGAGCTTCGTTCCCAAGGAATTAAACCCCAAATATTTGGTGGTCAACGCCGATGAGAGCGAGCCAGGCACGTTCAACAACCATGAAATTATCGACGAAAATCCCCATCAATTGCTCGAAGGGATTGTAATCAGTGCCTTTGCAATTGGCGCGAACGTCGCCTATATCTACATTCGCGGCGAATTTGCCTATGGCGCACGTTTCCTTGAGCAAAAAATTGCTGAAGCTCGCGCCCGTGGCTTGATCGGCAAGAATTTGTTTGGCACTGGCTACGATGTGGAAATTTATGTCCATCGTGGAGCTGGCGCTTACATTTGTGGCGAAGAAACCGCCTTGCTCGAATCGCTCGAAGGCAAAATCGGCCAGCCACGTTTGAAGCCACCCTTCCCTGCTGTCGCTGGTTTGTATGCCAAGCCAACCGTGGTCAACAACGTTGAAACCTTGACCAACGTGCCACGGATTATCGAAAAAGGCGCTGATTGGTTCCGCTCGTTCGGCACCGAAAAATCGCCTGGCACCAAAGCAGTTTCAATTAGCGGCCACGTCAAAAAACCTGGCAACTATGAAATTCCCTTGGGCATCACGATTCGCGAGTTCATTTTCGATTGGGCTGGCGGTATGCGCGACCCTAATTTGCCATTGAAGTTCATTATCCCAGGCGGTGCTTCATCCAACTGGCTAACCGAGCAACACCTCGATTTGCCAATGACGTGGGATGATATGGCCGCTGCGGGAACGATGCTCGGCTCAGGCGCGATGGTCGTGCTCGATACCTCGGTTCCAGTGGTGCGAGCAGCCTTGAAGGTTGACGAATTCTTCAAACACGAATCGTGTGGCAAGTGTTCGCCCTGTCGCGAAGGCACGCACTTCTTGGTCAAGGTGTGGGAGCGGATCGACGAGGGCCACGGGCGGGTTGGCGATATTGAATTATTGGCTGATGTTGGCAAGCAAATGCTTGGCAAGTGTTTCTGCCCACTGGGCGATTCATCAGTTTCAGCCGTCAATAGCGCGATCAAATTCTTCCGGCCTGAGCTTGATGCAGCGATCGATGCACAACACTAAGCATTATTGATCGTTTCAGTTGAGATATCGCGCAAATTTTTAGCCACAGATTGACACAGATGACACAGATGACCATCGACTGGCATTGTGCGAATCACCAAAGGTGTCAAGATGCCTAAATTTATACACGGTGAGTTGACCTACACGCTTATTGGGGCCGCGATGGAAGTTCATCAGCAACTTGGGCCAGGTCTGCTAGAATCGGTATATCAAAAGGCCTTAGCTTATGAGTTGCAACAACGCCATGTTCTTTTTGTCGAACAGCAACATTTGCCTGTTTAGTATAAACAAATCGTTGTTGGGGATTTTATCGCAGATTTTGTGGTTGAGCAGAGCCTCATTATTGAGATTAAAGCAATTGATAAATTGCATCCCAATCATGTTGCGCAAACCCTTAATTATTTAGCAATTACACGCTTGAACATTGCCTTGTTACTTAATTTTGGCAGTACATCATTGCAATACAAGCGTTTAGTGCGCTAAATAATCTAATCTGCGCTAATCTGTGGCTAAAAAGTTCGTGGCTAAAAAATCTTGAAACGTACTTTATACAAGAAAGGGCAGCCTCATGCCTGATATGGTTACGTTGACGATTGATGGGCAGACGGTCTCGGTGCCAAAAGGCACCTTGGTCGTCGAAGCTGCCCGTCAAGTCGAAAATCTGATTCCGGTGTTCTGCTATCACCCCAAAATGGCTCCCGTTGGCATGTGCCGCATGTGTGTGGTCAAAGTGGGCACGCCCAAGATGGACCCCGCCACCCGCCAGCCAGTCGTTGATGCTGATGGCAAATCAGTGATTGCGATGATGCCACGCTTGCAAACCGCCTGTACCACGCCTGTCAGCGAAGGTATGGTTGTGGTTACTCAAGATGCCGAAGTTGAGCACGCCCAACGTGGTGTTTTGGAAGCCTTGCTTACTAGCCACCCACTCGATTGTCCAGTTTGCGATAAGGGCGGCGAATGCCCATTGCAAAACTTGACCATGGGTTGGGGGCCAGGCAAAACCCGCTTCGACTACAACGATAAAGTTCACTTCGAAAAGCCAGTGCCACTGGGCGATTTAATTTACCTCGACCGCGAACGCTGTATCTTGTGTGCTCGCTGTGTGCGCTTCCAAGATGAAATTGCTGGCGATCCGGTGCTTGGTTTCTACAATCGTGGCCGCGCTTGGCATATCATCTCACAATCCGACCCCGAATTTGATAGCAAGTTCTCAGGCAACACCACCGACATCTGTCCGGTAGGTGCGTTGACCTCAGCCGACTTCCGCTTCAAAGCCCGGGTTTGGGAATTGCAGCCAATTCCAACCGTTTGTAACCACTGCTCGGTTGGCTGTAACATGACCTTCGATACCCGCTCGAACGAAATCAAACGGGTGATGCCCCGCGAAAACGATGCAGTCAATGAAATTTGGCTGTGTGATCGTGGACGCTTCGGCCATCACTTCACCAGCAGCCAGCAACGCCTGACCACGCCATTGGTGCGCAAGGCCGGCAAATTGCAAGAAGCCAGCTGGGAAGAAGCTTTGACCTTGGTTGCGCAACAACTTGATGGCATTCGCAGCACGACTGGCGGCAAGGCCATCGGCGGTTTGGCAGGCACATCGTTGGCCAACGAAGATCTCTACGCCTTCCAACGTTTCTTCCGCGAAACGCTTGGCTCGGCTAATCTCGATCATCGCTCAGGCTCGGTCTTAGACTTGCCGCTTGATGATGTTGGCGCACTCTATGGTATTCGCAGCGGTACTGATCTTTCAACGCTTGGCAAAGGCACGGTTGTGCTGGTATTCGGCGCTGATCCCGAAGAAGAAGCACCAGTTCATTTGTTGCGGATTCGCGGCATCAACACTCGTGGCGGCAGCGTGATTACGCTCAATGGTCGCCCAACCAAACTCGATAGCATCGCCAAGCAAGCTTTGCGCTACAAATATGGCAGCGAAAGCAGCGTGTTGGCCGCTTTGCTCAAGCCATTACTCGATAGCACCCCAGCCGATGGCAAACGTGCGACCTTGCGTGGCTTCAACGATTTAGTTGCCGCACTCAAAGGCTTCAATCTCGATGAAAACGCCAGCGGCATTAGCGCCGATAAGCTCAAAGCGGTCGCCGATTTGATTGGTGCTGCTGAAAACTTGGTGATTTTCTATGGCCGCGATGCCTTGACGGCTGGCGCAAGTGTGCCTGCTGGCTTGGCCAACCTCTTGGTGATGACCCGCAAAGCTGGCGCTGCCAATAGCGGATTGATCAGCCTGCTCAAAGGCGCGAATGCCCGTGGCGCACTCGATTTGGGCGTGCGACCTGATCGTGGGCCAAATTATGCAGCCTTGAATAATGCTGGGCTTGATGCCAAGCAAATGCTCAGCGCCGCCCGCGATGGCAAACTCAAAGCCTTGTATGTGGCTGGAGTTGATCCCGTTGGCGATAATCCTGCTGCCGCCGATAGCTTGAAGAAGCTTGATTTGTTGGTCGTGCAAGAATTGTTCTTGACCGAAACCGCCAAAATGGCCGATGTGGTCTTGCCAGTCTTGAGCGTTGCTGAGCGCGAAGGTACTTATACTAACGCTGAACGCCGCGTCCAACGCTTCCGACAAGCAATTCGCCCAACGCTGAATGCTCGCCCCGACTGGCAAATTTTGCAAGCCTTGGCCAACCAATTGGTTTCCGATGCGGTGTTGAACGTGGCTGGTGGCGATAAGAGCCGCAAGCAAGCTCGCCGCGAAGAAGATAAAGCTCGCGTGCGTACCGAATGGAATTACGCTTCGCCAGCCGAAATTCTGATGGATATTCAGACCAATGTGCCAAGCTACAAAGGTGTGAGCTACGCCTCGATGCAAGGCCCAACTGGCCAATGGGGTCGCCAAGCCAACGAAAATTACTACTTCGATGGCACTTCCTACCAAAATACTGGTGGGTTGGGTGTGCAATTACCAGCGGCAGTTGAAACCAGCACAACCTTGAGCTTGCAACCATTCAGCATCAACACCCCAGCTAGCGTTGCCGACCGCCCATGGACCTTGGTTGGCGCAACCTTCTTGTATGATGATGCTGGCTTGATGACCGACACAACCTTGTTGAGCAACCGCAAGGCTAAGGCCGTGGCAGCGCTCAACCCAGTTGATGCCGACAAACTTGGGGTCAAAAATGGCGAGCGGATCACCGTTAGCTCGGGCCGTGGCAGCCTCAGTTTGCCAGTTCACCGTACCAAACTTGCGCCCGAAGGCGTGGTAGTCGTACCTGTTGGGGTTAATAATGTCGGCTTGGTCAGCGTCGTCGAAGGTGGCGCAACGCCAGTAGCCATTCGACGGGAGGCCTAAGCCATGCAAGATCGCTCAGTATGGGTGATGATTATCCACGCGGTGGTATTAGCATTTGCGGCCCTGACCAGCTTTGCTTATCTCACCTTGATGGAACGCAAAGTCTTAGCCAAGTTGCAACATCGGGTCGGCCCTAACCAGGCTGGCCCCAATGGCTACTTGCAACCATTGGCTGATGCTGTTAAGTTGATGTTCAAAGAAGATATTATGCCATCGCTGGCCGATAAATGGGTCTTTATTATTGCCCCAATTTTGGCCACGATTCCGGCAATTGTGATCTTCGCAGTGATTCCACTTGGCCCTGATTTGGTGGTTTTCGGCGAACGAATTCCTTTGGCATTCGCTAGTTTGAATATTGGCTTGCTCTATTTCTTGGCGGTAACTTCAATCGGCGTGTATGGGATTACCCTCGCTGGTTGGGCCTCGAATAACAAATATTCAATGCTGGGTGGGGTTCGTTCAGCCGCCCAGATGATCAGCTATGAATTGGCCTTTGGGCTTTCGGTGCTGGTTCCAGTGATGTTGACCGCCTCGCGCTCAGCCGATGGCCTTGGCTCGCTCGATTTGGTTCAAATGGTCAATGCGCAGGCTGGCACATGGCTAGGCTTTATTCCCAAGTGGTTTGTCTTTACGCCAACCGGCTTTATTGCCTTCTTCTTGTTCTTGATTGCGGCCACCGCTGAAGTGACCCGCGCTCCCTTCGACTTGGTTGAAGCTGAACAAGAGTTGGTCGGTGGGTATGCCACCGAATATAGCTCGATGAAGTTTGCCTTGTTCTTCATGGCCGAATATATGAAATTGATCGCCATGAGCGGCTTTGCAGCGACGATGTTCCTTGGTGGTTGGCGCTTGCCCTACCTCGAAGACATTGCGGGCAACTGGGGCGCGTTGGTTGGCTTCTTGGTGATCGCCGCCAAAATCTTCTTCTTCTTGTTCTTGTCGATCTGGGTTCGCGCCAGCTTGCCACGGATTCGCTACGACAAACTGATGGATTTTGGTTGGAAGCGCTTGTTGCCAGTTTCCTTGGCAACGGTTGCCGCAACCGCTGTCATCATCGTCTTGACCAACCCACTCTAAGCACAACTTGTAAATAGTTCCCTCACCCCCTAGCCCCCTCTCCCGCAAGCGCGGAGAGGGGGAATTTTGTGCTCTGCAAGATTTTAGCCTGCTCAAGGCTCATTGCACCTACATTTTAGATTTCAGGAGAATGGCGATGCTGTTACGTCAAACCGCACGGCTTCAATTGCATGTGCTCGAAGAATACGATGCCCAACGGGCATTGGAGTTCTATCAGGCGAATGCCGAATTTCGCCAACCTTGGTCGCCAACCATGGATGCGAGTTTTCTGACGCTTGACGGCCAACGCGAACGCCTACGCAGCGATCGGATTAGCCGCGATCGTGAGCAAGGTCTTGCGTTATGGCTGACCGAAATTGATCAACCTGAGCTAGTTGGAATGGTGGCCTTGCGCAATATTGTGCGTGGAGCGTTTTGGTCGTGCCATCTTGGCTACGAAATTCACAACGCCTATGCCAAACGTGGCTATATCAGCGAGGCTTTGCAGGCGGTTGTGGAATATGCGTTTGTGGATTTACGTCTGCACCGCATCGAAGCCAACATTATGCCGCGCAACCAACATTCGATTGGGGTTGTTGAGAAATTAGGATTTGAGCACGAAGGCCTCGCCCGTAAATATCTCAAAATCAATGGCACGTGGGAAGATCATATCCATTATGTGCTTTTGAATGCAGCAGTTGAGTAAGAATCAAATCAAAAGTCAAAAGGCAAAAATCAAAATAAGCTATCGAAATAGTTTCAACCAATTTAGATGGTTGACTAGGGTGTGAGGATTCAGGGTCGAGGGATAAAGAGTTTGAAACAGGGTGCTTTAAACTGATCCCTAATCCCTGAATCCTAGCACCTTCGTGCTCTTCGTGTTCTTCGTGGTTAAATTCCACCCCTTTTGCTCTACACGCTTTTTGCCTTTTGACTTCTGCCTTTTGATTTTATCCTTGTTCTAAGACTTTGGCATAATACGCGCCCCAATTGGGCTGACGGCCATCAACATCGAAGAAGCCATATTCTTCCATCAAGGTCCAAGAAGCCCAGGTTTTGCCAGCTTTTTGAGCAATGTTGGAGTCGCTGGCCAAAGCTACAATTGCCCGACCCAGATAGTAGGGCGTTTCTGATTCGCTGTAATGAGGATCTTTGGCGATGGCATCACGCCAGTTTTCCTCGCTGACCCCAAAATAATCAAGCATTTCTTCAGAGCGCAAAAAGCCTGGAGTCACGGCTAAGGCTGTCACACCATGGTCTTTCAAATCTTCGTGCATACCAACAGCAATCCGCATAACACTGGTTTTGATCAAGTCGTAGATGCTATGGCCGCGATAATTCAGCGTATCGCCATCGGTAACTTCGATAATCAAGCCCTGACCACGGGCAACCATCAGCGGCGCTGCATAAAACGAGGTAATTAAGTGGGTATCGATTGAGTTATGTACGAGGTTTAGATTGGTGTGAATATCGCCTTGCCAAAACTTCTGCTCCCAAACCAGTGCATGTTGGCCACCCCAAATATCATTCACCACAATATCGAGTTGACCAGATTGCTCAGTGTTAATCCGTTGAATCAAGGCTTCAACTTGGGCAGGATCGTTATGATCAACTTGGATGGCAATGCCCTGACCACCAGCCGCCGTCACCATTTCAGCAGTATCGTCGATTGTTTCAGTTCGATTGATTGGCGAACGTTGATTGCGGGTCGTGCGGCCTGTACAATAGACGGTTGCGCCAGCCTCGCCCAAACTTACCGCGATGCCACGGCCACAACCACGGGTTGCCCCAGCCACCAAGGCGACTTTTCCGACTAAAGGTTTGGTTGTCATCAGGGTGATCCTCCTAAAACAACAATCGCACGAACGCAGAGTGTAATGCACAGAGCACAATCACTCAACGGTCGTGCGACCGATGTTTGAGCCTGATCAACTGAACAGGTGGGCAGTTTCGCTAAAACGTCGAGCGCTAAACAAGGCAGCAGGTGTGCCAGCCAACTCGGCTAGCAGTTCATCGGCGGCAACCAAGCCTAAGCCAAGGCCATGGCCGCTAAACCCCACAGCAAAGGCAATTCGGTCATCGCGGCGTAAACGCCCAACCAAGGGGCGATGATCGGGTGCAAAGCCCATTGTGCCCGCCCAACGTCGTTCAATCGGCGCAGCGGCAGCCTCAGGGAAGTGGCGCTGCAAAAAGCCATCAAGCAAATCTTGGATCAACGGTGTTGTGCAATCGGCAAAGGTTTGCTCTTCAGCAACCGCGCGATTACGAAAACCACCCAGCACCAAATTGCCAGCAGGCGTTTGCTGAAAATAGGTAAAGCCATAATCGCAATAGCAGGCTTGGCTCAAAATTGGCTCGATTGGAGCGGTTGCCAACAACTGGCCACGGGCCGGAATCACCAACTGACTAAATTCAGGCAACAGCAGGCCTGTCCAAGCGTTAGTTGCCACCAAAACCCGTTGGGCTAGCCAATTGCCAGTCCGTGACCGCACCAACACGCCATCAGCAGTTGATTCAAGCGCGTAAACCTCGCTAGCTTCATAGAGCTGTGCGCCGCTTTCGCGTAGGAGCGCCGCAGTCAACAAGGCGGCTTGAATTGCACCATCATCGGGGTTGTGCAACGCGCCCCAAAAACCACGCTTGGTTGGATCTTCGGCGTGCCATTCGGTGCTAAAACCATCTTCATGCATCAAGGCTGCCGCATGGGCTAGCTCGGCATGTTCTTGCTCGCTATAGGCAAAAATTAACGAACCACAACGCCGTACCGGTGAGCCAAGCTTGGTCGCCCATTCGATCATCAACTCACGATTACGAATCGTTGTGCGCCACAAGCTTTGGGCTAAATCGCGGCCATATTCAGCGCAAGCCGCCTGATACGAATTGGCAATGCCAGTCAATAGCAAGCCACCGTTGCGCCCCGAAGCGCCGCCAGCAACGTGACGGGCATCGAGCACAACGTCGGCTTGGCTTTGCAGCGCTAAGTACGAGCCAATCAAGCCCGCACCAATCACCAAGGTTTGTACAAGCTGGGGCTGGGCTGTTGGCTCAGGGGTTTGCCACAGCCCAACACTCATACTTTGCCCAGCACTTCCTTGATAATTTGCTCCAGGCGATCAAGCGAGAAAGGCTTGGTCAGGAAGTAATCAACGCCAGCAGTGCGGGCAGTTCGCTCGACCTCAGGAGTTGCATAAGCCGTGATAATGATCACCTTCGTGTCAACATAATCTTGCTTGACCACTTGGGTTAGCTGAGTTCCAGTCATACCTGGCATGTTATGGTCGGTGATCAATAAAGGGCAGGAGCGTTCAGTCAGCACCCCAAGCGCATCTTGGGCACTATTGACGGTGACAATATCGTAACCACCAGTCAAATCGCGCATAATCCGATGCAAAATGATCAAGATATCAGGTTCGTCTTCAACCAAAATAATAGCGGGGTTGCGAACAGCATTCGTCATCGTCGCCTCCACAAAGGTACCTCTAAGCGAGCGTAATTAAACTTTTTTCAGGTGCAAACGTGCGCCATAAAAACAGATGCAGTATAACGGATAGCGCGATCTTAGGCAATGCACGAAACTAGTACTTAGCTTGCGCTTGGCTGGCGTACTAGGGTAGCAATTAAGCCCGGGAGATCACTACTGAATTTGGAATTTGCCACCACTTTATCACAACCCGCCTCACGGGCAGCCTTTTGGCGCTCGACATCAACATGTGAGCCAAAAGCCAGCACTGGCAAGTTGGGGTCTAAGGCCTTAGCAGCTTTTACCAGCGCACTGGTTGCCGTGGTTTCACCGCGCAGATCAACAATCAACAACGCCAAATCTGGCGCTAAAGCTTGTTGGGCAGCGGCCAAACTATCGGCAACTAAGGCCTGATAGCCCAGTTGTTGCAGCACATCGCGCACGCGTACCCCGAACATTAAATCTGGCACATAGGCCACAATTGTTGACATGAGGATTTTTCCTTATTCTAGTGAGCTTTTTTGCAGGGTGCGTTTGGCGATATAGTTCGCTGCCAAAGCCGCGCCCAGCGTTGCCACACATTGGGTAATCAACATTGCTAGGGTAAAGCTATTTTGCTCCAGCGGCGAATCAAACAACATCAGCAAGCCCCAACCGCCAACCAACGCGCCCGCTGGCGTGGGGTTTTCCAACGATAGCCGACCAGCCACGCCACCGCCAATCGTGGTCATCAAGGCGGGCAAGATCAGCGCCACCACAATATGCAACGGATTATTCAATTGAATATCGCTGATAGTGCTAATATCGAGCGCAGCATAGCCAAGCGGCACAATCAGCATGGTCAAGAAATAATCAACCATCCAACCAGCAGCGCTGGCCCAAATCATGCGAAACGTCCGCATGGCATCCAATCCTCACAACATAAAATCCAGTAGCTATCAAACGTCGCTAATGCTTGATAGGTTGCACTAAGTATACGCTTAAATGCCAACAGGGATGAGCCAAAGCCCATCCCTGTTGCTTGAAGCTTCACAACGAATTTAGTCTTCTTGTGAATCGCGCAAGGTGCGGCGAATTGCATCGCGGCGGGCGCGTGATTCACGATTTTCAAATCCGTCTTCTTCTTCTTGTTCAGGCTTTTCGTAGCGACGGCGAGCTGAACGGCGATCATCGTGGCCTGAACCAAACTTCGACAACAAGTCGTCGAGGGTTGCATTACCACCAAAATCTTCTTCTTCAGTTCCACCAACGCTATAGATTTCAGGTTCGCGGGCTGGGCGGTCGCGGCGGTCGTTACGACGGCCACCGCCAGGGTTGCCACCAGGGTTACCACCACCAACAGCGCGGCGTTCTTCGCGTGGGCGTTCTTCACGGCTTGCTGGGTTTGTCCAGTCGCGATCCAAGCGTGATGAGCCACTGGTTGAGATGGGGGTGGTTGGAGCTTCTTCAACCCGCATGGTCAAGCTGATCCGTTTTGAATCGGGATCGACTTCCAACACGCGAACTTTGACTGGATCGCCAACTTTAACCACATCGTCAACTTTGCCAACCCGACCTTCGGAAAGCTCTGAGATGTGGACCAAACCATCGCGGCCAACGCCAAGGTCAACAAATGCGCCGAAAGGAGCAATCCCGCTGACTTTGCCATCGAGCACGGTGCCTGGAGCAATCACATCTAAGTTAACTTCGCGGCGGCGTGGGGCTTTTGGCCGTTCTTGGAAATCTTCCTTGGCGCGGCGCAAGCTCAAGCTAATGCGTTGAGCGCCAGTGTCAACTTCTAACACGCGGAAGGTGTAGCTTTGGCCAACGGTGACAGCATCTTCAGCTTTTTCCACGCGGTTTTCTGAAAGCTCAGAAATGTGAACCAAGCCATCTTTGCCAACACCGATGTCAACGAACACGCCGAATGGCGCGATGCCGTTAACCGTACCATCAACCAAATCGCCTGGCTTCAATTCGCCCAATTTGTCGTTGTTGACTTCAGGGCGCTTGGGAGCGCGGCGGCGGCCTTCTGAACGAGGCGAGCGCATTGTCAAGCTGATACGGCGAGCATCTGGATCAACACTCTTGACGCGAACTTTGACAATATCACCAATTTGCACAACATCGGTTGGTGATTCGATGCGTTGGTCGCTCATTTCTGAGATGTGAACCAAGCCATCGCGGCCAACGCCAATGTCAACAAACACACCGTACAAGGCGGTGCTGGTGACCTTACCATCAAGCTCCATCCCAGCGTGCAAGTCGGCCAAACGACGTGGCGTAGTGCCATCTTCGTCGCCGCTTGGTTCAAAGGTTGCGCCAGCTTCTTCGGTAGCTTCATCATCGCCACCTAAGCCAACTCGCTCTTTGACTTCAGCCAAGACTTCGCTCGCTTTTTCGCGGGCTTCAGCCAATGCTTCGCCAATTTCTTCCTTCACTTCGGCCAATTCTTCCTTCACTTCGGCGACTACTTCGCGGGCTTTGTCGGCCAGCTTTTGCAATACGCCCTCTTCTTGTTCCTCTCCACCGTTAGTCGCGCTGACATTTTGCGCTTCGTCCGTCATTCGAGCAGCCTCCATAGCAGATCACATGCGTTTCCAACCCAATACCGCAGCCTTCGCGACCTTGTTGTTGCCATGTTGGGTGGCATAGCAACGCAAGATCGTGCCATCAAATCCAACTAATGGTGCTTCAGCTCAATGATTGTGGGGAAACGCTGCATTCACAATCATCAGAGTAAAGACCAAAATGTATCGTCGAGCTACACGTACTAAATATTAATACGTGATAATTCTTGGTGTGAGCGTACCAGTTCAGCGAGGCCAACACTCAGTTCTTCCAGTTGATAATACGAGCCATTCAAGCGATCAGCCAGCTCTTTGGCAAGGCCGCGATAGAAATTTGGCAATTCAGTATCAATCACCACGGTCGGAATTTGTTGGCTGGCGATAAACTCGGCCAGTTGGTAGGCTTCTTGTTGTGGTGGCTGTCCAGTCATCGAGACATTGGCATGACCATCAGTCAACAACACCATCAAGGGTAAAATTTCGCGATCGCGCAATTTGGCTCGCGCTAATAATTCAAAACCAGCCATCATCCCACGACTGAGCGGGGTTTTGCCACCAGTTGGCATCGTGCGCAGGCGTTGCTGAGCCATTTCGACGCTGTTGGTGAGTGGCAAGAGCACCGTCGCCCGATCACGGGCAAAGCTCACCAAGCCAACCAAGTCGCGCCGTTGATAGGCATCGCGCAACAACGAGAGCACTGCCGCTTTGGTCGCTTGCATCCGCGTTTCGGCGGCCATCGACCAGCTGGCATCAACCACAAAACAAACAGCATTGCGGGTGCGGCGAACCCGCACTTTTTCGCGTAAATCGCTGCGATGCAACACCACAGCCCGTTTGATATGCGGCTGGCGGCGTTGGCGTTGGAAGGGTGCGGCCACCCGTAGCGTCGCATCAAAGGCCACATCAGTTAATTCGCCGCGTGGCACGCGACTGGTGATATAACGGCCTT